>JAGNNG010000385.1 GCA_017990795.1 Deltaproteobacteria bacterium | reverse complement strand
CATCAGCGTGCGCCTAGAGCCAATCCGCGTGCGCCTGCTTGCAGAGTGGCGACGAGTAGCACTTCGCCTGGTGGGCAGTGATGCGCAAGTACTTACAAAGACCCCGCGCGAGGTCTTGGAGCAATACCAGCAGCATGCCCTCGGGACTCCGTCGAGCGGTCTGCCTCTCTCGGTAGTCTTGGGCGATCATTACCGCACCGCCCTACGCACCTTGCGCACGCTAACCGAGCTGACCGAGGCTGCCTACTATGCGCCGCGTGACTGCACACCCGAGATGCTTCTAGCGGCGGTGCAGCTTGCCGATTCCTTAGCAAGCTCCCTCGACGAAGCGCAGCTGACAGCGAACAAGGAGCATTCGGCATCCGCTCCGGGGGGAAAAGTGGCCTTGTCGCTGCCTCCGCCTGCGACCCAGATCCGCGCGCCGGGGGCTCCGCGCCCTCTCAGCCAGCAGTAGCGCTGAGCTTCCACATCGAGACTCGGAACGCGCCCCGCCGTAAGAACGCTGAAAGGCTCCAGCCCTTCTCCAAATACCGCTGCTTCTACGCCAAGTTGCCGGGCTTTTGCCGCGCGCAAACTGCTCAATTTGCGCTTTCGGACCACTCGGCGGGCGTGGTACGATTCTGGGCGGCCCTGTCTATTTCACCGTCGTGACAGGGCTACTTCAAGGAGCAGCGTCCAGACATGAGCCCACACTCCGAGCAGCCCACCTGTCCCCGCTATGAAGTCTCGGCCCGCAGCGAGCACACCGCGCATGTGGACAGTCATTCGTATCAGCCGCAAAAGCTCCTCAACCTGTCTCCTACCAGTTTGAGCTTTCAGTGCGACACGCCAGGACAGATCGGCACCGAGGTCGAAGTCTCGCTAGACATACCGGAGCTAGACACGACGCTGCCGTTGCGGGGCCAAGTCATGTGGGCCAATCGAGCCTTCCCAAGCGACATGGGCCTGCGGCTACTCGACGTCACGCAGCAGCAGCGCGACGTGCTGGAAAAGTACCTGCAGCGCGTCTTTAGCCGCCAGTCAGAGCAGTGGAGTGGCGAACCGCAGCATCCCTAGCACCAGCGGCCCCAGCACCACCGCCAGCGTTAGCAAGTTCCACATCACGGCAGCTACACACAGACCCACAAACATCGCCCGCACTTCCGCTGCGCTCGCAGGACTAGCGGTTGACTGCAAGCTCAGCCGCAGCTGCGCGACTCGCTGATCCAAGAGCTGCGACAGCCCAGCCGACAAGTTCAGCGCGTCCAGGCTACGACTGTTTAGCCCTTGCGCACAGGCCTGATACATCCCGCGCGGATCGTACAAAAGACCCGTAAGCAGCGACGACAAGTTACTAAGTTTAAGCAGCCAGTTGCGAGTACTGCCACTGCTCAGTTCCCAGGTCGCCAGCGCCCCCTCGCCTGCGGGTCCAGAGCCAAACTCCGTTACGACACGGTGCAGATCGTGCATCACAGTCGCACGCGCCAGGCCAAGCACGTTGGGAACAGGCACCAGCAGCGCTCCCAGTCGCAACCGGGTAAACGGCTGCTCGTAGCTGGCCTCGCTGATACCTGTCGACGCAAACAGCAGCGCGCGCGCCTCACGCAGCGTCACAGACGGGTCATACCGAGTCTCCATCCATCCCCCTTTTGCCACTTGGCGAGTGGTGCTGCTGTGCTCGCTAGCAGTGCTTATCTATTCTGGCGCGGATCCCTTGCCAGACGCTAGCTTCCGTCGCTCAGGTGCTCCGAAATTTGGCAGTGGAACACCGTGCATTGTCAGTCGCCTTTGTTATACCGTGCGCCTCATCGAGACCGCCGTGAACCACAAGTCACTTCGCATTTTTTGGGCACTGTGCCCGCCCGAGGCTGTAGCCAGCAGCATTTCCCAGCTCATTGGGGCGCTGCAACGTGAGCTAAAGCATCCCGCCGAGGCGCTCGGGCTGCGGGCGATGTTTACCAAGCCTGCGCACCTGCATGTCACGGTGAAGTTTCTAGGCTCTGTTCCCGAAGAGACCGTCGGCGACTTGCTCGAGCTGGTGCGGACGCGCCTACAAGAGTCACCGCAGCTCGTGGCCCCGAGGCTGCAGCTACGTGGCCTGACGGTCTTCCCAGAGCCACAGCGCCCACAAGTACTGGTCGCCAACGTACTCAATGCTGACGGCGGACCCGCGACAGAGCTAATCGAGCTGCACACGCAGCTAACAAAATGGTTGGCCCCTGTAATCGTTGTGCCAGAGGCGCATCCTTATCATCCGCACCTCACCGTGAGCCGTCTGCGCCGCCAGGAGAACGAGCACGGACGAGCCACCGCCGCATCTCCCGCAATGAACCCAGCAGCCGTCGCTGGACTTCAAGCACTGCTTGCCAGGCAACACGACCAGACGTACGGGCCAACATTTACCGCTGACTCACTGGTGCTGTTTGAGAGCCAGCCAAGCAGCAGCGGCCCACGCTACACCCCCTTGGCCAAGCTGCAGCTGCCAAAGCGCCAAGGCAGCACTCATGAACCCACGACAAGCGGCTAGCGCTGCTGTCCCCGACTTTTTTACACACCCATCACCAGCCGTGTTTTTAGGAGAACGAAAATGGCCTCAGACAAAAGAGACGACAGCAAGAGTGCATCAAATACTTCGCAGGTTTCTCGTGGTGAGCGCGCCGCCGCCATCGAGGCACTGACCGGCAACATCGAGAAGCAGTACGGAAAAGGCGCGATCATGCGCCTGGGAGAAGGCATCGCACTGCCCGAGATTACGGTCATCCCGACCGGCTCGCTTGCGCTCGACATTGCCCTGGGCTGCGGCGGCTTTCCGCGCGGTCGCATCATCGAAATCTACGGTCCAGAGTCTTCCGGTAAGACCACGCTCGCGCTATCGGTGATCGGTGAGGCGCAGAAGCTCGGCGGGGTGTGCGCATTTGTGGATGCCGAGCATGCCCTGGATGTCTCGTACGCCAAGAAGCTAGGCGTGCGCACCGACGATCTGCTGGTGTCGCAGCCAGATCACGGCGAGCAAGCGCTAGAGATTGCCGACATGCTGGTTCGCTCGGGCGCGATTGATATCGTCGTAGTCGACTCGGTCGCAGCGCTGGTTCCCAAGGCTGAAATCGAGGGTGAGATGGGCGATCAGCACATGGGTCTGCAAGCCCGCCTGATGTCGCAGGCACTGCGCAAGCTGACGGCCACCATCAACAAGTCCAATACGCTGGTCGTCTTTATCAACCAGATCCGCATGAAGATCGGCGTCATGTTCGGCAGCCCCGAGACCACGACAGGCGGTAACGCGCTCAAGT
>JAGNNG010000384.1 GCA_017990795.1 Deltaproteobacteria bacterium | reverse complement strand
GCAGCGGCGGCGGCCAAGATCAAGGTGGCAGCGCAAGGCTGGGGCACCGACGAAGACGCCATCTACAAAGAGCTAGAGAACATCGGCGCCAGCGAAAAAGATCCCGCCAAAGCCAAGGCCAAGCGCGACGCCATGATCGCGGCCTACGACGCCAAGTACGGCGACAAGAAGAGCGGCGGCGAGTCCTTCAGCAGCATGATCGACAGCGAGTTTGGCGGCATGGACCGGGAGAAGGCCTCCATGCTGGCGCAGGACGGGAAGCTGTCGAATAGCTTTGCGCTGAAGTACGCGATGCACTCGGGGCCGTTTGGCGGGCTTGGCACCGACGAGGCGCTGCTGCGCACGACGCTGGACGGCAAGAGCAAAGAAGAGATCGCGAAGATCAAAGCGGACTATCGCACGGCCTACGGCCACGAGCTGGATGCCGACCTCAACGAAGAAGTCGATGGCCGCGACGGGTTTGAGATCGGCCAGATGATGAAGGGCAAGCCGACCACGCCCCAAGAGATGATGGAGCGCGCCAACGAGAACTGGGAGTTTGAGCGCGGCTCTGGCGCCAGTGGCTTTTCCAACACCGTCATGGATCTGTTTAGCAACCGCGGGGAAGTGCTGGACAAGCAGCACGAGCGCCTCAAGGTCGAGTACGAGAAGGCCAAGTCCTCGGGGCAGATTGATGAAAAAGCGGCGGCCCGCATCGCGCAGCTTTATGGCTGGCAGGGCCAGGACGTAAAGAGCTACCAGGAGTCCAAAGACTCTGTGACCAATACCGCAGCGGCGGTGGCCACGATTACGGCGGCGGCGGCCCTGACGGCACTTAGCGGCGGTGCAGGCTCGCCGGCACTGGTCGCGGCACTGGCCGAGATGGGCATGAGCACGGCCGTGGCTTCCGGCGTGGCGGCGGGCGGCATCTCGCTGGTCAGCGGTGGCGCGGGCATGCTGACCAAGTACGGCATGCTCGGCGACTCGTATGGTGGTCAGGACATGGCCATCGATGGCGGCAAAGCTTTGATGACGGCACTGACGGCGGGCCTTGGCAAAGGCCTAGAGCCCGGCATCAGCAACTACCTGGGCATCGCCGGCAAAGAGGCGCAAAAGATCCCGCTCAGCTTTACCGAGGCGCTTAAGAAAAACCTGCTCACCGACGGGTTTGCAAACCTCAGCGGCGCGGTGGTCAACACTGCGTTCGACGAGAAGGCCTACAAAGGCGACGACTTCCTGGGCATCCTGGCGCAAAACCTGGGCAAAGCGACGGTCAGCACCGGCTTTAGCTCGGTGGCCAAGGGACTGGCGACGCCGGTAAGCGACATGGTGGGCATCGACAGGCTCACGCCCGGCGGTGCATTCAAGCCAGCTACGGTCCTGCAGAGCATGATGCGCGACGGAATCACCGGCGGCCTCGGCGGACTTGGCACCGGCCTTACCGATGCGGCCTTTGATCCAACTAGCTGGAACACCGCGGGCGGCTTCTTCGGCAATGCGCTAGAGCGTGGCGGCCTGGGCATGCTGGGGCAAGGACTTGGCAAAGCGGCCAGCGGCGGCATCGACGCCTGGATGGGCAGCAGCACCATGCACCCCTATCTGTGGAGCCTGCTCAAAGGTGGCGTAAAGGGCACCGCCGAGACCGGCATCGGCAACACCTTTAACCCCAAGGCCTGGAGCGGCGATCAAGCCACGCAGTGGATGACGACGATGGTGCCAGGCGTCCTCAAGGGCGCGACGGGCGACGCCAACAAGACCTACGGCAAGAACGTCCAGGCCGCGATCGATCGCCGCAACACCGAGGCCCAGGCCGCCGCCAATCCGCCCCCGGTAACAGACGGCCAGGACGCGGCAACCCCGGTGGTGCCGACGCCAGTAGTTACAGCACCTGCGGCTCCTACTCCGGTCGTCGCGCCTCCGACTACGCCCGCCCCGGTCGTCACGCCGCCGACCACGCCCGCGCAGGTCGTTACGCCACAGGTGACTCCGCCACAGGCTCCGGCCCGCCTGTTCCCCGACTCGCCGCTGGCCTCAGACGATGATGTCGCAGAGCGCTTACTGCACTAGCCGCCCGCTAGGCTCGCCATGATAGACTGCTAACAGATGAAGCTAGTCATGGTCTGGATCATCATCCTGCTGTTTGTCGGCTTTGTGGCATTCGCGTTGTGGGCGCGGCGCTCGGTCAAAAACTCTGCCAATGCGGTTATTGAGTTCCACAAGAGCCAAGGCATTATCGCCGCTGGGGCACAGTGCCCAGATGAGGTCTGCCCCAATTGGGGCGAAAACCCGCAGTGTCGCTCTACGGGATATCTATTCACACAAGGACCGCTCAAAGGCGCATTTTTAGTCTATTCTAATCTTTATGAAGATAAGAAAAATCTGGGCGAAGTTTATACATATAGGCTGATATCTATTTATTTACCGCCAGCTTTTGCATTGGATGATAACTGGCTAAAACAATGGCAGCCACTTTTACAAAAGCAGACAAAGTTTCCAGGGCGAATGCTGATTAGCGCGGAGCGCGCCAAGGTCGGCGGCATTTTGCTCAAGTGGCGTGTCGATATGGCTTTTGTGAAGTGGGTAATCGCAATCATGGCCGATGTGACATCGCGGCTTCCAGCAGCCGCTGCTCAGTGAGGACGCAATGACGGACGCGCATGTAGAGGTGCAGAAAAAAGCGCTGGCGCTGCTCTCGCGCTTTGTCGATCCAGCCTTGGTCGCCGAGCGACTGGCGCTGCTGATGCAGCTACGACCACAGCCGGAAGACTATGCGCGGGTGTTTACCAGCGAAGTGGTAGAGCAAGCACGCGCGGCCTACGAGGGACTGTGGGCCTCTCCGCAGCTGCTAAACCCGCCGCTGCATCAGACGATCGTGGAGCTGCACCTGGCGACCGGGCACGAGCTAGCGACGCACAAAGGCGCGGCGCTGGAGTTTCCCGGAGGCTACCTCACCGTCGCCGAGCTGCTTATTCCCGAGCGCTACTGGGTGTGCTGGAAGTTTGGCACGCCCGGGCAGCCGGGCGGCATCTCGTACGACGGGCTGGTGCTGCTAGAAGACCGCTGGGTCTGGTTTCCCAAGCCGTGGCGCGCCATTGCGCTCAAGCCCACACCGCCCAGCGTCGCCAAGCACTGGAACGAGTAGCTAGTTCCCAACCAGAAACTACTGCGGACCCCGCTGACAGTGCTGGTCGTGCTCACAGCCCCAAGGCTGCTCCGCTCGCCCATCACTGCCATCGGGGTTCCTCGCTACGTTTCTGGATGGGAACTCAAAAAATGTCTAAAAACTACTGCGC
>JAGNNG010000383.1 GCA_017990795.1 Deltaproteobacteria bacterium | reverse complement strand
AGTCGGGCAAGGTCGTGATCAATGGCGCGGGCGGCACTGCAACCATCAGCTACACCGGTAGCACCGTGGCGCTGGTCCTGACCTCGGGCGGCGACACCGGCACCATCACGCTGGCCTGCGGCAAGTAGCGCAGCTTTTTTCGACAGTTGGCTGGGCGTGCAGCTCTGAGGGCAACCTTGGGCGCACGCTTTTTTTATGCCGTTTTGTTTTGTGACAAAAGCGGTGGCCGCGCTTGCTACAGGCGGTGGCGCTGCGTAACACTCAGCGCATGCACTTGCCTGGTACAAATGGTGTGGACCTTGGTGCTCGCAGCCGCGTCTCGGCGCTGGCGAGCATCGATGAAGCGGTTGCGCAGCGGCTGCTCGATCTGGCGCTGTCCCGAGGCGGCGACTACGCAGACCTGTATTTTGAGCACTGCGAAAACGCCAGCTACGTCTACGAGGACGAGCGCGTAAAGACGGTGGGTCGCGGCGTCTCGCTGGGCCTGGGCGTGCGCGTCCTGAAGGGGGAAGCGACCGGCTACGCGTACTGCGAAGGTCTGGATGAAGCGGCGATGGCAGAAGCCGCGCGCACAGCAGGCCAGATCGCTGCTGGCGAGCGAGTGGTGCCACCGCAGCAGATCACCGCGCGCGCGCTGCCGTCGTTTTATGCGGTGCCGGTGGTCAGTCTCGACTCGCCAGCACCGGCCAAGCTAGAGCTTCTGCGTCGGGCCGACCGGGCCGCGCGGGCCGCCGATGCGCGCATCGTCAAGGTCCAGTGCAGCTTCTCGGAAGAGCAGCGCGAGATTGCGATCTTTACCGCGGACGGACGCGCCTATCGCGACGAGCAGCCGCTGCTCCGCTTTGGCATCAGCGTTGTGGCCGAGTCGGGCACCAAGCGGCAGTCAGGCTCGGGCGGCGGCGGTGGGCGCTTTGGCATGGACTACTTTGACCGTCACCCGCCAGAGGCCCACGCTAAAGAAGCGGTGCGGGTGGCGATTGCGATGCTGGACGCCGTGGAAGCGCCCGCGGGTGAGATGCCGGTGGTGCTGGCGGCGGGGGACTCGGGAATTTTGCTGCATGAAGCGGTTGGGCACGGGCTGGAGGCCGACTTTAATCGCAAGCAGACCTCGAACTACTCGGGGCGGGTCGGGCAGCAAGTGGCGTCGCCGCTGTGTACGGTGGTCGACGACGGCACCATCACGCACAGCCGTGGCTCGATCAATGTCGACGACGAGGGCCACACCGGTCAGTACAACGTGCTGATCGAAAACGGCACCCTGCGCGCCTATATGCAGGACCACCTGTCGGCCAACCTGCTGGGCAATTCTCCGACGGGAAATGGGCGGCGGCAGTCGTTTCGGCACAACCCGATGCCGCGCATGACCAACACCTATCTTTTGGCAGGCCCGCACGATCCGACCGAGATCCTGCAGTCGGTGAAGCGCGGGGTCTACGCCAAGCGCTTCTCGGGCGGGCAGGTCAACATCAGCAACGGCGACTTCGTGTTCTCACTGACGGAGAGCTACCTGATTGAGGACGGACGACTGACGGCGCCGCTAAAAGGCGTGAACCTGATTGGCAACGGGCCGGATGTCTTAAATCAGGTCAGCATGCTGGGGAACGACTTTGCGCTGTCCGACGGCATCTGGACCTGTGGCAAAGAAGGCCAATCGGTGCCGGTGGGAATTGGCACTCCGAGTGTAAAGATCGCCGCGATCACCGTCGGCGGGACCAAGGCATAAGGCGCATGAGCACTGATTCCAAGACCCAGACTGGTTTGTCCGCCGGCAGTGACTTCGAGCGCCGTGATCGTCGCCCCGAGCTGCAAAAGCTGGCCGTGCAAGTGGTGGAGATGGCCGTAGCGGCGGGGGCCGAGGCCGCCGAGGTGCTGCTGGGCAGCGGCAGTGAGCTCTCGGTGAAGGTGCGCAAAGGCCAGCCAGAGCTTCTGCAAGAGGCGCAGAGTCGCGGCATCGGGCTGCGCGTGTTTCGCGATCATCGCTCGGCGGTGACGTACACCTCGGACTTTTCAGAGGCGGCGCTGCGGCGCTTTACCGCCGATACCGCCGAGCTGGCACTGCTAAGCGAGCCCGACGAGCTAAACGAGCTGCCCGCGCGCGGCGAGCTGATGCCGCTGCAGCAGCCGCTGCCGGAGCTACAGTCGTGGGACGAGCAGACCGAGACGCTCAGTGGCTCGCTGCTGCTGGAGCTGGCGACGGCGTGTGAGGCGGCGGCGCTCGGCTACTCGTCTAAGATTACGAACAGCGACGGCGCAAGCTGTGACCGCAACATCGGCTACATGGCGTTTGCGTGCGGCGATCGGGCGGGCCTGGGCTTTGCTGGCGCTTCACGCGGGACCTATCAGTCGCTGGCGGTTGAGGCACTGTGCGACGACGAAGGCGGCAAGAAGCGCAACGCCAGCTACTGGACCGGAGGCCGCTTTTTCTCGGAGCTGCTCGATCCGGTGGCGGTGGGTCGCGAGGCGGCTCGTCGCGCCGAGCGCAAGCTAGGCTCACAAAAGATCAGCACCGCCGAGCTACCGGTGGTCTTTGACCCCGATGTCGCGCGCGCGCTTTTACGTACGTTTGCGGGCGTGATTTCTGGCGGGTCGATCTATCGCAAGAGCAGCTATCTGTGTGGCCGCGAAGGTACGCAGGTCGCCTCGTCGCTGATTTCGATTGTGGATGATCCGCTGATCGTGCGCGCACCAGGCTCGCGCTGCTTTGATGGCGAGGGACTGCCGGTGCGCAAAAACGTCATCGTGCAGGCGGGCGAGCTACAGACCTATCTGCTCGACACCTACTCGGCGCGCAAGCTCGGTCGCAAGAGCAATGGCTGCGCCGGTCGCTCCGTCGGTGGCTCGCCGCATGTGACGACCTCGAACTTTATCCTGCAGCCGGGCACGACCCCGCCCGAGGAGCTGCTCTCTGGCATCACGCTGGGGCTTTACGTCACCGACATGATGGGCTTTGGCTTTAACGCGGTGACCGGTGACTTTTCGCGCGGCGCCGGTGGCTTTTTGATCGAAAACGGCCAGCTCACGCGCCCGGTCAGTGAAGTCACGATCTCGGCCAACTTCGACGAGATCCTAAAGCGCATCGATGCCGTGGGCACCGACCTAGATCGGCGCTCAGCGACGATGGCTCCCAGCCTGCGGGTGTCGCGGATGACGGTGGCGGGCCGCTAACCGAAAACAGTCATTCCCCCCCACTCGAAAAACACGAGAATCATCAAACGGTGCAAAAGCAGATCTCTGAGCGTGCGATCGTCTCGCTGATCGGTGCAGTCCAGTTCGTCAA
>JAGNNG010000381.1 GCA_017990795.1 Deltaproteobacteria bacterium | reverse complement strand
GGTCGAGCGCGATCAGCGGCGTGGCAGCGGGGGCTACAGACGGGCTCTGCTTGGGGTCACGTCCCGTTGGCAGCGAGATTCCGACTTCGGGCACCGCCCGGACCGGGACAGCGGGCTGATCGAGGGCCTCGGCGTCCGTGGTATCGACCGCGAGCGGTGCGCTGGCCACGCCTTCGCCAAGTGACTCCACTTCAAGCTGGGCCACCTCATCGAGCAGCTCGCTCTGCGTCGCGACGTTGGCAAAGAGCTGCCACGAGGGCAGTGGGGCCAAGAGCTCGTCCGGGCTCTGTTCATCAGACGCGGCCATGTCCCCATGTTACCTCGGTCCCCGTGGCCTGGGCTACGTGCGATATAATGACGCATGACCCGAGCGCGTGCGGTCTGCCTGGTGTTCCCACCGCACTGGTACTACGCGGCGGTTCCGGCGGACTTGGTCTATACCGGCTCCTACCTGCTTCGCCACAATGTGCCGCTGCGTCTGTACGACCTCTCTGCCGGACTGCTACACCATCACTTGGCGGGCACCCCCGGCTACGAGGCGCTGCGGCAGCGGGACACCTACCTATCACCCGAGCGCTACAACCAGGCGAGCCAGCAGGTCGAAGACACGCTGTCGCGGCTGTCTGACCGCATGCGCACCCAGTACAGCTTTGGCGGCCTGCGCTTTGCCGATGTCGATGAGCAGCATGTGCCCTCGGCGCTGGCGGTCGGGCTTCTGCCCCATCGCAATCCGGCGCTCGGGTTTCTGCAAAGCAGCCTCGAGTCGATCTTGCGGCCCGATCCGGTGCTGATTGGGGTGGCACTGGTCCATCCCGACCAGCTTGTGCAGACCCTGGTGCTCGGGCGACTGCTGCGGCAGGCGGGCTACAAGGGTTTTTTGGTGGTGTACGGGGCCCACGAAGACGTGCTGTCCCCGGAAGACCTCCTCGAAGACCTGCTGCCCGCCCCAGGCGAGCCGCTGCACCGCCTGTTCGATGACTTCGACGGGGCCATCATTGGTGAAGCCGAAAGCGCGCTGCTCCTACTCCATGGGGCGCTCTCGGCGGGACAGTCCCTCGAAGGCGTACCGAGCCTGCTGGCCCCCAAACACGGCCTGTCCGGCGTCCCCACCCGTGGTCGTGAAAAGCTGCGTGCCCTGTCGCGCCCCGAGTTTTCGCTGATCGACCCGAGGGTCTACCCCTATCCCGAGCCAGTCGTCGATGTCCGCATGTCACGCGGCTGCCCCTGGAACCGCTGCACCTTCTGCGCCATCACCATGCATCAAGAGGGCTACCGCGCCCTGCCAGTGCCCGAGGTCGAGCCGGACCTGTTGGCCGCTCACCGCACCCTGCGCAGCACCTTCTTTCGCTTTCGAGACGACCTGCTCACCCCGAAGCAGCTTCAGTCGCTGTCCCAGGTGATGCGGCGGCTGCCGTTTTCAGCGCGCTTTTCGGTGCGCAGTCGCTTCGAACCGGACCTCACCCGCGACGTACTGGCCGAGGCGCAGCAGGCCGGGCTGGAAGAAATCTGGCTCGGGCTGGAGTCGGCCTCGCCACGGGTGCGCAACCTGATGCAAAAGGGCGTCGAGCAGGACGTGGTCGAGCGCATCCTGGATGACGCCGGAGCGCTTGGGCTGCGGGTGCGGGCGCTGTGCCTCCTCGGCTTCCCCGGCGAGACGCCTGCCGAGCTGCGCCACACCATCGACTTTCTCGATCAGCATCAGATGCAGCTTGCCAGTGCCGCGCTGACGCCGTTTCTGCTGATGCGCCGCTCGCCGCTCGGTCAAGATCCCCAGAGCGCCGGGGTTCAGATCCTGCCCGACAAAAGGCCCCGTCACGAGCGACTCAATGCCGTCCTGTCCGCCACCTGGCCCGGTGCCCCCAGCAAGGACGAGCTAGCCGCTCTCCTCGATGAAGCCAGTGCGCGACTCGGCGAGCGCTTCCTCGACCTGAGCTATGGCCCCAGCCTGGCCCACGCCCTCATCCACCACTCGGTCCGCCGCCGAGGCTGGCCCAAAGTCGCCACCACCTTGCCGATTGTGATCGACTGACCGCCAAGGGCCGACCGATTTGACTTGGGAAGGAAGTCAAAACGGGTGCCGGGCGACCGATTTGACTTGGTTGGGAAGTCAAAACGGGTGCCGAGCAACCGATTTGACTTGGTTGGGAAGTCAAAACGGGTGCCGAGCGACCAATTTGACTTGGTTGGGAAGTCAAAACGGGTGCCGAGCGACCAATTTGACTTGGTTGGGAAGTCAAAACGGGTGCCGAGCAGCCGATTTGACTTGGGCGGGAAGTGAAAACGGCTGGCAATCGACCAATTCGACTTCAGGGTGAAGTCCAATCGCTTTCGGCTAGGCGGGCGGCGCGTCGGGTGTGGGCTTGGCGGCCTTTTTGGGAGGCCGACGACTGGCGGCGATCAGCGAGGGAAAGCGCTGGGCGGCTTCTTCGGGCTTGTTCCGGAGCAGCCAGCGGGCGGTGGCGGCGACCTCGTCGTACAGGTGGAGCAAAAGGGCCGTGGCTTGGCCGAGCCGCTCGCGCTGGGCGACCGGCTGGTCCCGCCGTAGCTCGGAGAAGATCCGCTGGGCCAGCGTGGCGGCCAGCGTCTCATCGGTCGCTTGGTACAGGTGGCGGTCCTTCTGAAGCTGCGCCCGCTCGGACTGGTACAGCTTGGCAAGCTGCGCCAGATCCTGTGCCAGGTCGAGATAGCCGGTGCCGGAACGGATGGCCGACAGTTCTCGGGCGACCAGCTCCTCCTCACCGAGTAGGTAGTCGAGCACCCGCAGCATCCGCGACTTGACGGCGGTCGCCTCGGTCAGCAGGTCTTCGGGCAGCTTGGCCAAGTCGCTGCGGGCTTGTGCCGAAGCCAGCTCGGTGCCAGCCAACAGCACCGCTTGCGCGACCAGCGGCAGGTCGATGAGGGCCTGCGGGTTCCACTCACTCTTGGGCAGGCTGGCAAACCGTGCGGTCAGAGACTTATCGGCCAGCACCGGCAGGATTTCGGACAGCACCAAGCTGGCTGCGGCGCGTGGGTCGAGCGGCAAGCGCGGCGGAACTGGCACCATCGGCCACCGCGTAAGCAGCGCGGCAAGGTCGGTCGTGGCGGGGATTGGACCGGCAGGCGGCGGGGGGACAGGGGACGACTTCTTCGGCGGGTTCGGGGTCTTTTTCGTAGGCATGCGCAAAACAAAAGCCCACCCCAACAACTCCCGCAACCCCAAGTAGCGGATATCCGTCGACAATTTTCTTTTGGGGCACCTACTCGGATTGTTCTGTGCGAGGCCTTCAATCCCACTCCCTT
>JAGNNG010000382.1 GCA_017990795.1 Deltaproteobacteria bacterium | reverse complement strand
CCTATAGATCGAGGGTCTGCGCTTCTCCGGCGCGCTCCATGATGAAGCGCTTGCGGGTGCTGGGATCTTTGCCTATCAGCTCGTCGAGCATGCGGCTTGTCTGCTCGGGATTATCGACGGTGATCTTAAGAGCCATGCGCTGCTTGGGGTCCAGTGTCGTGGCCCACAACTGCTGCGGCATCATCTCGCCTAGACCTTTGAAGCGCTGGATCTCGTACTTGGCGTTTTTGGGCAGCTTGGCGATGTATTTGTCTTTTTCGGCATCATCCAAAACCCACTTGGTCTCTTTGCCGACATCGACGCGATACAGCGGTGGCTGCGCCAGGAACACATGCCCGCCCTCGATGAGCTTGGGCAGGTAGCG
The DNA here is from genome assembly GCA_017990795.1 of Deltaproteobacteria bacterium. Classification (GTDB taxonomy): domain Bacteria; phylum Myxococcota_A; class Polyangia; order Palsa-1104; family JAEUJZ01; genus JAGNNG01. The sequence goes on along the minus strand of JAGNNG010000382.1, from coordinate 2,915 downwards.
GTAAAAAAACGTCAGCAGCAGCGTCGAGATGTGGTGTCCATCGCTATCGGCATCCATCAGCAAAAAGATGCGACCGTAGCGCAGCTTCTTGATGTCAAAGCTGTCGCCCATGCCGCAGCCCAGCGCCGACACGATGTCCTGAAGCTCTTTGTTCGACAGCAACTTGCTGGTCGAGGCCTGCTCGGCGTTAAGGACCTTGCCGCGCAGCGGTAAGATCGCCTGTGTCTTGCGATTCCGTCCCTGCTTGGCCGAGCCGCCTGCAGAGTCACCTTCGACGATAAACAGCTCGGCCTGCGTCGGGTCCGAGGACGAGCAGTCCGCCAGTTTGCCGGGCAAGTTTAAGCGATGGCTAATCACCGACTTGCGCTGCACCGCTTGGCTGGCATTGCGCGCCGCTTCCCGAACGCGCGCGGCGTGGATGATCCGCCCGACGATGGCTTCGCCCAGGGTCTTGTTGTTGTTTAGCCAGCTCTCGACAAAGTTGCGGATCGAGCCGTCTAGCTCGCTGGTGACCTCGGGGTTGTTCAGGCGCTCTTTGGTCTGGCCTTGAAACTGCGGCTCGCGCACGTAGCAGCTGAGGATGGCGCACAGACCTTCGCGAATGTCCTCGGCGGACAGCGGCAGGCCTTTGGGCGCCAGGCCGTGCGTGTCCATGTAGTTGCGCACGCCCTTGACGACGCCGCCCTTGAGCCCGTTTTCATGGCTGCCGCCCGAGGAGGTCGGGATGCCGTTGACGAAGCTCTTGATGTGCTCGTCGGTGGCTTCGGTCCAGCAGAATGCTAGCTCGAAGCGTGTGCCGGTATCGCTGTCGGCTTCGCGCAGAAAATACACCGGCGTGTTCAGGCTGGGCTTGGCGCGGTCGGTGACGACCTTGGTCAGGTAGTCGGCGATGCCGCCTTGGTGCGAAAACTCCTGGTTGGTGTCGTGCTCCTCGTCGATAAGGACGATGCGCAGGCCCTTGTGCAGGTAGCTCTTGGCCTCCAGTCGCTCGCGGATTAGCTCGACATCAAAGCGCGCTTTTTCGCCAAAGATCTCGGAGTCGGGACGGAACAGCAGCTTGGTGCCGGTGCCGCGCGCCTTGCCGATGACCTTCAGCTCGCTCTGCGCCAGCCCGCGTGAGTAGCCCTGCTCAAACTCTTTCTCTTCGCGGCGGACGCGGACCCACAGCTCACTCGATAGTGCGTTTACCACCGACGCGCCGACGCCATGCAGACCGCCCGAGTGAGTATAGCCACCCGAGCCAAACTTTCCGCCGGCATGCAGCGTGGTCATGATGATCTCAAGCGCCGACTTGCCGTACTTGGGCATCAGGCCCGTCGGGATGCCGCGTCCGTTGTCCTCAACCGTGACCGAGCGCAGCTCTTTGTGCAGCGTGACCTTGATCGTCGAGGCGTAGCCGTTGATGACTTCATCGACGGCGTTGTCGACGATCTCCCACAGCAGGTGGTGGTAGCCGCGAGTGTCGACGCCACCGATGTACATACCGGGGCGCTTGCGGACGGGCTCCAGTCCCTCTAGGACTACGATGTCTTGTTCCGTGTACTGACTGGCCTTGGACATGGGTCTCGTTCTCTTACGTATGCGAGGGTCGTTGCAGTGAAACGGGTCGCTCTCGAAGAGGTCCGCTGCAGCTTAGGGCTGCACGCGGCCTACCTTCACTAGCGAGTAAACAGAGGCCCGTTGTCGGCACCGGTACGGCTGTCGCTGTCACTGTCTACCGCGGCGGCTGTTGCTGCGCTTCCAGTGGCAGAACCGACTCCGCGTGGCGCGGACAGCTGAGGCAGCGCTGGCGGCGGCGTCACAATCAGCGCAATCTTGCCGCGCTTGAGCAGCTCTTTGCCTTTGCTTCCCCGGGCCCCCAGCTCGCTCTTGCCGCCGACTTTTAGTGTTGCCGCTTTGTCCGTCTCGACCGTCAGCTGCTCACCCACCGCAAAGCCGAGCAGCTTGTCGTCGTCTTGCAGCTTCATAAACGCCACGCCTTTGCCGGCGTTGGCCAGCAGCGTGACTTCCTCGGCCTTGCACGTCAGCGCGCGTCCTTGCATCGACACGGCTGTCACCAAGTCATCACTGCGGCAGGCCCTGACGCCCAAGATCGCATCGCCGTCTTGCACGCGCGCAAACAGTCGTCCACTTCGCGTCGACACCTCGCTGTGCGTCTGCAGCGAGAAGCGCAAGCCCAGGCCGCTCTTGGTCAGCGCAATCATGCTGGTGTCGGCGCCCGGTCGCACGCGCGGGTCCAGCGACAGCGCCGCAACGACAACCTCACCGTCGTCAAACTTAAACAGCTTCTGCACCGGCTCGCCATAGCCAGTCGAGGCCGGGATGTCGAGGATGCGGCACACATACGCCGAGCCCTTGCTGCTAAACAGCACCGCCAGCTCACGCGTCGAGCCGCCGAGCACCGCCGCCACCTCGTCGCCTTCGCGGACGCGGGTGCTGCTGATGTCCTTGAGCTGACCCACGCGCTTGACCCAGCCGTCGCGCGTAAGCACGATGTTGCAGTCTTCGTGGGCGATAAAGGCCGTCTCGTCAAACGTTGGCTCTTCGGCTAGCACGCCGATGCGGGTGCGCCTTTTGTCGCCATATTTTTCGCGCAGCTCTGATAGTTCGCGCCGCAGCAGCTCCCAGCGCTTTTCGTCCGAGCGCAGCAGTGCATCCAGCACGCGCTGATTCTTCAGCCGCTCTGCCAGCTCGTCGCGGATCAGCTGAATCTCCAGCTTGGCCAAGCGATACAGCTTCAGCTCGAGGATCGCCTCGGCCTGCTCTTCTTCCAGACCGAAGTCGCTGATCAGCTTCGACTTGGCATCGGCTTTGCCGTCGCTTTTGCGGATCATCGCGATGATCGCATCCAGCGCGTCGTAGACCTTGGCAAAGCCTTCCAGGACGTGGATGCGCTTGTTTAGCTCGCCCAGCGC
>JAGNNG010000380.1 GCA_017990795.1 Deltaproteobacteria bacterium | reverse complement strand
TCGCACCCCCAGGCGCTTCAGCACGCCTGAGTCGCACAGCTGCAGCCCGCAGTTAAGCGCCGACTGTCCGCCAAACCCGAGCAGGATCGCATCGGCGTGCTCTTTTTCCAGCACCTGCTCGACGAAGTACGGGGTAATCGGCAGGAAGTACACCGCATCGGCCAGCTCGGCGGTGGTCTGCACCGTCGCGATGTTGGGGTTGATCAGAATCGTGCGAATGCCCTCTTGGCGCAGTGCCTTTAGCGCCTGCGAGCCCGAGTAGTCAAACTCGCCCGCCTGCCCAATCTGCAGCGCACCTGAGCCGAGGACCACGACGCGACGCGGCGGCGCCGCAACTGGCAAGTGGGTCATGGTCGGGGCCTCCGCAGCGATGTCACCATGCGTAAAAACTCATCGAACAAAAAGGCGGTGTCACGGGGACCAGAGGCCGCCTCGGGGTGAAACTGCACCGAGAAAAAGGGTCGATACAGGTGGCGGATGCCCTCGCTGGTGCCGTCGTTCAGGTTTACAAACCACGGCGTCCAGTCGGGCGGCAACGTCGCATCATCGACGGCATAGCCGTGGTTCTGGCTGGTCACATACGCGCGCCGCGACAGCAGATCCTGCACCGGCTGGTTGTGCGAGCGATGGCCAAACGGCAGCTTGTACGTCTGCGCCCCCGCGCACAGCGCCAGCAGCTGATGTCCCAGGCAGATGCCCATCGTCGGCAAGCTGCGCGCCAAAAGACCCTGCAGCCGCGCCACCAGCGGCAGCTGCGCTCGCGGATCGCCCGGCCCGTTGGTCAGTAGCACACCGTCCACACCGTCGAGCAGCGACTCCCACGGTGAGCTGGCCGGCACCCGCACCACGCTGGCCCCACGCTGCAGCAGCGAGCGCACGATCGACTCTTTGGCCCCGGTGTCGATCACCAGGATGCGGGGCGCGGTCTTGTCGCTGGCTGCATACTCGCGAGTCTCGGTCGGCTCGACGAGCTTTACCACCTGCGCCATGTCGATGCCGTCGGCGGTCTGCAGTCCAATCGGACCGTCGCTGTTCTGGTCCAGGATGGCGCCTGTCGCAGTACCGATGCTGCGTAGGTGCTGGGTCAGCGCGCGGGTATCGATGCCTTGCAGTGCAGGCACGCCCGCTTCCGCCAGCCAGTTCCCCAGGCTGCGCACCGCTGCATAGTGGCTTGGCTCGGCGGTGTAGTGCGCGACCAGCAGGCCCTGGACCTGGACCCGGTCGCTCTCAAACGGGCCGCTGGGGACGCCGTAGTTGCCTTGCAACGGGTAGGTCAGCGCCAGGATCTGGCCGCGATACGAGGGGTCGGTCAGCGCTTCCACGTAGCCGGTCATGCCGGTGTGAAAGACCACCTCGCCGCGTACCTGGCGGTCGGCTCCAAAGCGCTTGCCGTACCAAGTGTGGCCATCGGCCAGCACCAGCTTGCCAGGACTGCCTTCGCCGCTTGGTCCGTTTGTTTCGATTGTGCTTGATTTATGCATTTATGCGTTCTTTGTAAGCCGCTTGGGCGACCGAAAGTTGCGCTGAAGGTGCGTGATGCGGGCGGGTCTGTCAATACAGTTCCTAAAATCTCCGGCGGTAAATCTATGGAGTGCGCATGAATCGCTATTTGGCTCGGAAAAAACTAGGTGCTTGCAGGACTGCTGCGAAACTGCATTTATATGCAGCATGCAAAACGAACACGGCATCTTGGCGCTGGCCTTTTCGGGCGGGCTTGATACTTCGTACTGTGTCCCCAAGCTCGCGTCGGAGGGCTTTTTGGTCCACACGGTCTTTGTCAACACGGGCGGCACCACCGCAGCGCAGCGGCAGGCGATCGCCCAGCAAGCGCACGCAGTAGGCGCGCTGTCGCACACCGAGGTCGATGCGCAGCAGCTGGTCTTTTCGCGCTTCGTGAAATACCTGCTGTTTGGCAACGTGCTACGCGGCGAGGTCTACCCGCTCAGCGTCGCGGCAGAGCGTACGCAGCAGGCGATCTCGGTGATCGAGGTGGCGCGGCAGCTGGGAGCGCGGGCGGTGGCGCATGGCTCGACGGGCGCAGGCAATGATCAGGTGCGCTTCGATGTTGCGCTGCGGGTGCTGGCTCCTGATCTGCAGCTGGTGACGCCGATCCGTGACCAGGCGGTGCGACGGCAGGACTCGATTGCGTATCTGCAGGCGCGCGGGCTGCCGGTGCCAGAGAAGGCGTCGGCGTACTCGGTGAATCGCGGGCTGTGGGGGACGACCTGGGGCGGCGGCTGGACCCACGATGCGTGGCAGAGTCCCCCGGCAGAGCTTCTGGACCCACCCGATCCGGCGCGCGCTCCCGAGGAGCTGACGATTGGCTGGCAGGAAGGTGTGCCAGTGTCGCTGGACGGCCAGGCGCTGACGGGCCCGGAGCTGGTGGATGCGCTGGGCGCGCGCTGCGAGGCGTTTGGCGTCGGGCGCTCAATTCACGTCGGTGAAACGGTGCTGGGCATCAAGGGCCGCGTCGGCTTTGAGGCCGGGGCCGCGCTGACGCTGATCGCCGCCCACCGCGAGCTGGAGAAGCTGGTGCTGACCAAGTGGCAGGGCTTTTGGAAAGAGCACCTGGGCCGCTTTTACGGCGACCGCCTGCACGAAGGGCAGTACTTCGACCCGGCGCTGCGCGACATCGAGGCGATGCTGACCTCTAGCCAGCAGCGCGTGGTGGGTGAGACGCGAGTGCGCCTGGCTCCGGGGCGGTTTCAGATCGTGGGCGCGCGCAGCCCGTACTCGATGATGGACCGCGCTGTCGCCACTTACGGCGAGGAAAACCTGCTGTGGAGCGGCGACGAAGCGCGTGGCTTTGCCCGCATTGCGGCGGTGGCTCCGCTGCTGTATGCGCGGGCCGGTGCCGCAGGCGAGCGTACCCAAGCAGCAGCAGCCTCGGCTGACGGTGCGGCTTTTAGCGATGGACCCTTGGCACAACCTGGAATCGGCGGACACACACCATGATGCTTACGACGCGGGTGCGGCTTGACCGCATTGCTTCCTCGACGAAAAACGCCAACCTCTCGCGGGATGTGGTGCTGTCCGAGCAGATCATTGCCGCCGAGGGTTATGTGCTGGCGGTGCGCATCCTGGACGATAAGTCTAGCTACAACACCGTCGAAGACCTGGGCGGGCGGATGGTGCCGCTGCGGGCAGGCGATGTGCTGGCGGGGACGCTGGGAGCAAGGCGCGCGCTGCACGGCTACGCAGGCGAAGTGCCGGCCAGCATTGCCGTCGGGGATGTCCTAGATGTGCTGAACCTGGGCGGCGTCCTCGGCAAGTGTACGTC
>JAGNNG010000379.1:1646-3281 GCA_017990795.1 Deltaproteobacteria bacterium | reverse complement strand
GTTTCGGGATGGGAACTAGTTAAGCCGTTGTAAGTAAGCCGCAGTTTGGCCAAGGCCTTGTATAAACTGCGGCCATGAGCGCGCGCGGGATTGCTAATACAAGGTCGGCTTTGCGGCTTTGCCCTCGCGGGCTGGTGCTGGCTGCCAGCCTGGTGGGTGGAGTGCTCCTGGGCAGTGCAGGCGGGGCAGAGGCGGCTCCCAAGGTGTGTGGCAACGACGCCAACTTGGGAAACTTCGCCGTGGCCGCTTGCCCCGAGCTAAAGGACGACGGCGTTGCGCCTGATCAGGCCGCTGGCGACGGTGTCTACACGGTGCAAGTGAGCATCTCGGCCAAGCCGATGCTGGAGTACAAGATCCTGCCGACCGGCGACTACAGCGCGCAGGACCTACGACAGCTTGGCGACTGCGGCCCCGGTGGCAAAGGTAGCAACGCCTTTGGCAACATCCAGGTGCCTGGGCCCGACGTGACGCAGCCGGTTCGCTTCTTTTACGACAGCCGCGCGCTGACCGACCCCAGCTACGCCTCGCCACCGGGCAACCGCTCAGGCGGCGACGAGCTGACGATGAAGACCGCAGGCGGCGGACGCTGTCCACAGTGGCAAGCGGTGGGCGAGTTTCAAAATGTTCCGTTTGATCGCGTGGTTGGCACCGTCTCGCTGAGCATTACGCAGCCGGGTGTGCTGACGGGGCGCTTGCTGGTGATGAAGAACCTGGCTCCAGGCTGGAAGTGGAAGGTTGTGGAGGCCGGTGGATTGCCCGCGCGGCAGTTTGGACCCAGTGGCTGGGCGTGGGACGGCTGCGATGACGGCAACACCAACAGCGTCACTGTCGCAGCAGCCGCCAAGCCCGGAGACCTCGTCTACTTCACGTTTTATCCCTGGAATGGTCGATTGCAGACGGTGGTAAGTAACACCGAAGCAGATCTTGGGGCCCCCGGAGGGCTAATGCAGTGCCCGGCGGCTCCCGATCTGGGCGACCCACCGACGGATTTGGCGAGCGGGCCTGATCTGGCAACCTCGGGGAGCACGGATGCTGGTGGTGGCGTCGATGCCAGCTCACTTGGCGACGGCGGCACGGGGCGACCGCTGCCCGGGATTCACTGCAACTGTCAGCTGGGGGCTCAGCCTTTACGCGGGGCTGCGACTCCTGGGCCACTGGCGCTGATCTCGGTACTAGTGGGTCTGCCGCTGCTGCTCTATCGCCGGCATTGCCGTCGTCGCTCAGTTTGCCAGCCATGACCTTTGCCACAATTTTGTCATGATCACAGCGTTCGTTTCTGAAGCGGTTTCAGGCGCTTCCCAAAGAACCAAGGTTTTGTAGTTATTGACCGAACCGGATACGACCCTTTACTGTCATAGGAACCGGAGGCAGATGCTGCATGGCATCGTCGAGATCTAAGACTCAATTTCTAATATTGCGCGGCTTGGTTTGCGCTGGCCTGGGACTGTCGGGAAGCATGGCGTATGCAGCAGATCCGCCAGCGACGGCAGCCCCTACACCTGTTTTTGATGCCCGTCGCTCGCTGCCGATGTTCCCGGCCAGCAGCTGGAAGGATGGCTTCTTCGTCGAGCACAGCCAGATCGGCGACTTTGGACTGCACGTTCGCTTAAACGGCATCTACGGGCATAACCCGCT
>JAGNNG010000379.1:0-1546 GCA_017990795.1 Deltaproteobacteria bacterium | reverse complement strand
TGACCACAGAGCTCTTGGGCTCTGTCTCAATCGGCCTGGAAGAGACGCGGACACCGCTGTTTTGGGACATCGGCATTCGGCGCGCCAAGGCCAACTCGACGTTCTTCACGGCGGCCTACGGCATCGGTCTAACCTCGTCGAGCCCGAGTCACACGTTCATGGTCTCGCTGGGCCTGATCTGGGAGAACAAGCCGCCCGAGAAGAAAAAAGAGCCCGAGAAGACCAAGCTCGAGATCAATTTGACGGTAAACGGCCAGATCACGGCAGTGGCAGCCCCGACGGTTGGCAAAGACGGCTCGGTCAAGGTCGAAGCCAAGCCGGTTGATGCCAGCAAGCCTCCCGAGGCGCCCAAGTCCCCCGAGGCGCCCAAGCCCCAGGTGATTACCACCGAAGTGGACATCCCCGACGGTCTTATTCCCAAGGCTGAGGCCAAAGGCGAAGGCAAGTCCGAAAAGAAGGGCAAGTAGCGCTCCTCCTCCCTCCTCTTTTGTCGCTGCTAAAGATTGTCTGAACACACCTCGTATCAGCGCCGCGCCCACGCCTCTTTGCTGCTTAGTCAGCTAAGTGGCGGTGGTGTGGGGTCGGTGCTGCGCGCGGTGACTTGGCACAACCTGCTGCTGCGGCTGGGGACGCGGCTACCGCTGTTTTTGATTCACGATCTGGGGCTGCTGCTGGTGACTTCGGTTGATCCGCAGCAGCTGGCAGTAAGCAGCGCGCTGTCGTCGCAGGGCCAGGTGCAGATCACGCGTGGGCTGCTGCTTCGCTATCAAGACCTGCTAAAGACGCTGCTGCGGTCTTCGGTGATGGAACAGCTAGCGGCTTTGCAGCTGCGCGATGAGCTGGTGGCTGTGGTACTTCATCGCCTGCTGGCAGAGCTGCAGTCGCGGCTGCCGCGCGTGGCCGGTGCCGAGCTACCAACGCTGCCTTCCCACTGGCACAGCCTTGGTAGCCAGGATGGGGATGTCGCCGGGCTGACCGAAGGTGTGCAGTGGCTAGAGACGCTGACCGCTGAGCCTCAAGTGCTGCAGCTTTTGACCTATGTGGAGCTGCTGGATGTCCAGACGCTGCGGCTGCTGGGACAAGGCGGCGGGGCGGCAGGGCAGCTGCTTGACTCGGTAGAGAGCGGCGCGCCCGATCTGCTGGACTTGCTGCAGGTGCTCTCGGCCCCGGGCACGGGCGACATCGTGCGTTTTGCGCTGGAGCTACTGCCGCAGGTCTTGGAAACCCGCCGCGCCCCCGGTGCCCAGACTTTCCCGACCGGCGGCTATGCGGCGCTGCTGCAGCACGGCTCGCTGGCGGACCTGCTGCCGACGGAACTGGCGCAAGACGACGACGTCTTCGCGCTGCGCTATGCGCTAAATGAGCTGGTCTATTACGGTCGCGAGCAGCAGCGGAAGCAGCCGCAGCGTAGGCATTACCTGCTGGTGGATGGCTCGCCCTCGATGCGTGGGCTGCGGCAGGTGTTTGCACGGGGCTTGGCGCTGTCGCTGTGCAAAAAGCTCTCGCTGCAGGGTCAGGCGGTGGTGTTGCGGCTGTTTGACGGGCG
>JAGNNG010000378.1 GCA_017990795.1 Deltaproteobacteria bacterium | reverse complement strand
ACATCCCCAGCATGTAACGCGGCGGATGCATCCACATCATCGCCAGCGGATTGCGCGGCAGAGCGCTGGCCATAAACGGTCGCTCGACGCTGGCATAGATGCGCGCGGCGTGTCGTCGAAAGCGGTGGTACTGCTCGGCGGCGCGCGGACCGATGACGCGCCTAATCTCGTCTGCAGAGCGCATCCACGCCGCTTCGTGTCGAGCCCCCGGAGCCAGCAGCTCGTCGTTAAAAAGATCCAGCTGACTGCCGTCCGGGAAAAAATGACGGCACAGCGGCTCCAGCGGCTCCAGCGGGATCAGGTCTTCTTGGCGCACAGAAGCCGCGGCGCACAACCGCTGCAGCACTGCCGGCATCGTCATCACGCTTGGACCGCCATCAAAGACGTGACCACCGACGCGCACCTGCCGCATCTTGCCGCCAGCAGTGGCCGCGCGCTCAAGCACCGTCACGCGATAACCTTGGCTAAGTAGTCGCACGGCAACAGCCAGCCCACCGACGCCCGCCCCAATGACAATGATGTGCGGAGCCAAGCGCGACAGCGCCACGGATGCAGGCCGAGGTTCAGAAGCAGACAAGGGCAGCGCGGTGCTCATTTGAGGTGCTTGTTGGGTGCCGCTACGTCCCAGTTGGCGTCGTCCGCGCGCTCAGCATCACGGTGTAGCCATGCTTGCGCTGCAGCGTCGGATTGAAAAACACCGCGTCCGATTTTTGCGGCACAAACGTAAGCTCAAAACGCTGCAGCAGCATGCTGGTAAACAGCCGCATCTCTAGACCCGCGAAGCGCTTGCCGATGCAGATGCGATGCCCGCCGCCAAAGCCAAGCAGTGTGTACGGAGCCACGCGTCGACCGCCCAGGAAGCGCTCGGGCCGATACTGCAGCGGCTCCTCCCACAGCTCGGCCAGGCGGCCCGTGTAGTAGGCGCTATAGGCCACCTTGTCGCCCTTGCTCACTTGAAAGCCGCCAAACTCAAAGTCGCGCACGGCGCCGCGAATCGCAAACAGCAGCGGCGGAAACAGGCGCTCGGTCTCTAGCAGCACGGCGTCTAGATACGGCTGCTCCTGGGTATCGCCCGCACCGGCCACGCGGTCGGCCTCTTGGCCTTCGCGGACCTCGCGACACAAGCAAGCGTAGACCTCTGGATGATCGCCCAGCGCGACAAACAGCGAGGTCAGCATGCTGCTGGTCGTGTCATAGCCAGCGAACAAAAACGCGATCATCTCGGCGACCAGCGTCTCGTCGGGAAGCAGGTCGCCAGCGGCAGTTTGCTGCTTCATTAGCTGCGCCAGCATCGTCGGAGGCAGCTGCTCACCACGCCGGTAGGCCGCGATTTTTTCCAGCAGATAGCGCGACAGCTCGGCGCGGGCGCGGACCGCTCGGTAAAAGTTGGTGCCGGGAATCCGCAGCCGCACCAAGCTAAACAGCCCCAGGCCCACCTGCTCAAACAAGTGCGTCAGGTGCAGCAGATCCTGCTCGGGCGCGCCGAATAAAAGCTGCGCCACGATGTGAAAAGTGACGCGCTTGATCTCCCACGCCAGGTCGATCGGCTGACCGGTCGGCAGTCGCGAGAGGTGCGACGCAATGATGCCCGCCATGTCCGGCAGATACTCGCCATCCAGGCGCGGATGAAACGCAGGGATCAGCAGCCGCAGCCGCTCGCGGTGGGTGTGCATGCCAGCCGAGGTCGGCCCTGGAACCGCCGCTTCTTCAGCTAAATCTCCGTCGCTGGCCGTCCCTTTTGGATCATCCAGCAGGAACAAGATGTCGCGCCCAAACAGCGGCTCCATGCTGAAGCTGTAGCCCTCGTACCACGAGAAGTCGTCGCGATACTTGGGCGACAGCACGCGCTCGTTGCCCGCCGGTCCCATCAACCACACCAGCCGCACCACGCCACGCTTATCGACGATGCGCGACTGCCAGACCGAGCCGTAGCGCGCGGTGCAGTCCATGATCGGCCCACGCGGGTCCTTGATCACTTTGGGCGCAAGCAGCAGGTTGCCAAACTCGGAAGGCCCTGGAGGTGCCGCCATCGCTGCGCCCCTTAGCTCGCTGCCAGCTGCTCGATAAGCCGCAGCAAGCTGGTCGCGTCCGCGTCGGTGAGCGTGCCTTGACGCAGCGACCGCAGCTCGCCGCCGGAGCCCAAGACAAAGACCGCGCTCTGCTTCTTCGCGATTCGATACTGCTTACGAATGGCGCCTTTCCAGTCGCACAGAACCAGTGCTCCACCGACTGACCGCAGCGGCTGCAGCGCATCTTTGACGTAGCGCTTGGCGGGCCAGAAGTCATAGCCGCCGACCTCGGCCAGTGCCACCACCGTGAGCTTGTCGGCGTAGCGCTTGCGCAGCTCGCCCAGACGATCTTTAAACGCCGTGTTCTGCTCGCTGCTGTGTCGGTCCTGGTGCAGCACCACCACGACCTTGCCCGAGACAGCCAGCGCGCGCAGGGTCATCGGCTTGTCATCCAAGTCCTGCAGCGGCGCATCGAGCAGCGCCTTCGGGTCCAAGCTGCCCTGCGCCATTGTGACCGACTCTGGCGGCGCGTGAACTTCCTCGGCCAGCGCCGAGACACTTGCGCCAAGCAGCAGCGCGGTCGCGACACCTGCGCCGCAAAAGCAAGCGACCCAGCGACGACCTAGCGACCGCGGCGACGCAACCATGACGTGACTTCTGCTTGTGGACATATAAGTGAAGACCCCGTATCCAAATCGGCACTGCGCAGAGCAGCGCACTGACGTGCTGAAGCGGTGCCGGTCAGGGCTTGGCTCCAGCTGTTGCGCGCATCTTAAACACGGGGTCTTGGCAGAACGCTAGCGCTGTAACAGATTCCGGCGACGCCGCAGCAGCACGCCGCACAGCAGCGCCGTCATAGCCCCCAGCGGCAGCGGTCCAGGTCCGGCACGTCCGACCTCACACGAGCAGCCCGACTGCACCGCAGCCCCCGGATCGACCGTCGGCGGAGGCGGCGTAATACAAGTCCCCTCCATCGGCACGCACTGACCACCGCTCGGACAAAGCAGCAGCGCGCACGGATCATCGACGCAGCTTCCCGCGACGCAGCCCTGGTTGGCCTTGCACAGCACATCCTTGCACTTGGCATCAGGCTCGCAGCTGTGAGTCAGCGGATTGCACACCTTCCCCGGTGAGCAAGCATCCAAGCAGTCCACCGCCTTGCACACACCTTGAATGCAGCGCTGACCAACCGCGCAGGCCTCTGTGCAGGTGGGCTTGCAGGAAGCCGTCTTACCGTCTGTAAAGCAGTACTGATCAGTCCCGCACACCAGGCC
>JAGNNG010000376.1 GCA_017990795.1 Deltaproteobacteria bacterium | reverse complement strand
AGGTAGTCGCTGGCCGTGCGTAGCCGGATGCCGCTTCCGCTTTCGCTACATAGCCGCAGCACTTCGCCCAAAAACTCGGGGCCTTCAAACCACCAGTGTCCGTAAAGCTCGGCATCGTAGGGCGAGACGACCAGCGGGCGGCGCTCCTGCTGCTGGCGCAGGTCTTGTAGCTGCTGCACGCGCTTGTACACAAAGTCGCGGGCGTGCTCATGCGCGCGCGCCAGGGCCACGGTGGGCTCGTACAGCGCCTTGTCCGCCAGGTCGACGCGCGGGCCGGTGACGCGGTGATATTTGTAGCCGGTGTGGACGCGAATCCCGTCGGGATGGATGTAGGGCGCAATCTCGGCCAGCGGGCGGTCAAAGCCGATGTCGCGGTAAAAGTCGCGATAGTGTCCGTCGCCGGGATAGCCCTCGGTCGCCGACCACACCTGCTTGCTAGAGGTCAGGTCGCGCCCAAACGCCGCCACGCCCGCGCGCGTAAAGATCGGCGCCGACAGTCCCAGCGGCGGTCGCGGCTGCGCGCTGGTGATGCCGTGCGCGTCTAGGAAGAAGTAGCGCAGGTTGTGCTCGGCCAGCAGCTCGTCGATGCCGGGCTCGTAGCCGCACTCGGGCAGCCAGATGCCGCGCGGCGAGCGACCAAAGCACTCGCGGTAGTGATGGACTGCGACGGCGACCTGGGCACTGCGGGCGCGCGGCTCGCGAATGACCGGTAGATAGCCGTGGGTGGCGCAGCTGGTGATGATCTCCAGCACGCCTTGCTCTTGCAGCGTCGCAAAGGCCGCGACTAGGTCACCGCCCAGCTGGTGATAAAACGCCTGCAGGCGGGTAAAGCGCTCTTTGTAAAACGTCGCCAGCGCCAGCACTGCCGGAGAGTCCGCGCGGCCAAGCTCCTCAGTACCGAGGCTGACCAGGCGCTGCAGATAGGCGGCATAGCGCTCCTGCAGCAGCGGGTCGCGCAGCATCGAGCACAGCGGCGGCGACAGCGACAGCGTGAGCCGAATCGGCTGCGACTCTGTTTGCGACAGCGCGCGCAGCTCATGGAGCTTGAGCAGCAGCGGCAGGTACGTGGCCGTTATCGCTTCATACAGCCAGTTTTCTTCTAAGAAGTAGCGATGCTCGGGATGGCGGACAAACGGCAAGTGGGCATGCAGCACCAGGGCCAGGTCGCCGTGGAATGCTGGCTCCACGACGGTGTCTGCGGCTGTGGCCTTCTCGCTTTCGGGTGGCGACATCAGCCGCCTCCTTCGCTGGATCCTCCGGCTGTGCCAAGTCCCAGGCCAGAGCCGCTTCCAAGATGGTTTACGCCGTCGCTGCTGGGTCCATGGTTCTGGGCTGCCGCGGCGCTGGTCTGGCCCGGTGCGGTGGTGGCAGCGCTAGAGCGCTCCGCAGGCAGGCGCTCGCTGTACTCGGGCGGTGGGGGCGCGGCCTGGATGCGCTCGCGGCTGCTCGGAGAGGCGGGCGTGACATGCAGCCACTGCACCGGCTTGGCGCTGACCGGTGGTGCGGCGGGGGCACTGTGCAGGCGCAGCGGCTGCGAGTGCGCAATCGGTGCAAAGTAGCCTTCGGGGGTCAGCAGTCCGACGGCAGCGCGGATCTGCAGGTGCGGACGTGAGGCTTCCAGGTGACGGCGGCCATGGCGGTGCGCAAGCGGCAGGTCGCGGATCTCGCGATGCTCGCGGCCAGCGGTGGTGGTCAAAAACAGACGCAGCACCAGCTTGGCGTGGGCACTTGCGGACCCCAGCTGCTCTGCTGCGGCTTGCTGGCCAGCCTCGGTCACTTCCCAATAGACGAAGTACCAAGACGGGTCGCGGCTTAGCAGCGTGACCTCATCGCGGCCATAGGTCTCGGGCAGCTCCGCCAGGTCCAGCATGTGGGCGGGGGGCGTCGTTCGCGGAGCGCTGGCCGAAGGTGCGGCGGGCGCAGGACTCGAAACCGAGTCGGCTACTGATTCACTAGAAAGGGGGTCATGCTCGGACATCACTGCTCCACGGACTGCAAGAGCGCGGCATCATCGGACGCGACAGGAGCTACCAAGCGGGTAGCGTGGCGCACGATGGGCCGTCCTTTCATGTGGGGTTACCGCGCAGCAAAGTGCTGTTTTCATCGCCAGGCTCGCCTTGAGTCGAGAGCAGCGCTCGTACCTGCGCCACATCGGTCTTTATGCGCTCGACTAGCGCGGACACCGACGGGAATCGCTGCTCACCCCGGATGCGCTCGACCAAGAGCAGGCGCAGCGTGTGGCCGTATAGCGACGGCAGCTCGGCATGTGCCAAGGCGCTATCAAGAGGGGGCAGCAAGTGGGCTTCAATCGTCAACGGGGACATGGTCGCTTGGTCACCAGCAGTCTTGGCTGCCGTGAACGTTGGATTGTATCCGACATTGACCGCCGCTGGGTGTCGCGAGATAACCGCGCGAGACTGCGCCACAACTGGCGTGCTCGCCGCGTCTGCAGGGGGCTCGGGCAGGTCCGCTAGCAGCTCGGCCCAGGCCGCGTACACGCCGACTGCGGGTAGAGCATCGGTGGTGGGAGCCAGGTTGGCAGTGGGAACACCGATGGTGCGACCGCGACCGGCCCCGTGAACCACCAGCCCCTCAACTTCTGGCCAGCGTCCCAGCAGTCGCGCGCCCGCGCCCGGCTGACCCGCCGCCAAAGTCTTGCGTAACAGCGACGAGGAACACGGCCTCACCTCAGAGCTGTCAGCGCTGGCGGTTGCGGTTGCTGCTGGTTCCGCTGGCAGTGCCAGGCGCACGGTGACGGCGGGGACGACGTGCAGCGGGATGCCCTGCGCCTGCAAAAGCTGGCCTAAGACCTGGATGGTGCCCGCGCGGCCTTTGCCGAAAGTAAAGTCGTAGCCGACGCAGACCGTGTGCGCGCCCAGACCGGCGGTCAGGACCTCGGTCACAAAGGCCTCGGGCGACAGGGCGGCAAAGGTGCGGTCAAAGCGCTGCTCAATCAGAACGTCTACGCCGCACTCCATCAGCAGCTCGCGCTTGCGCTGCGGTGAGGACAGGAGCGGCGGCGCCGTCTGTGGCGACAGCACGCGAGCCGGATGCGGCGAAAACGTCAGCGCCACGATCTGCCCCGGGTCGGCTTTGCCTTCGGCTCTTGCAGCAGCTCGCAGCGCCTCGGCTTGCGCAAACAGTGCCCGATGGCCGCGATGCATGCCGTCAAAGTTACCGATGACCACCACCCGCCACGGCGCCCGCAGCGCTGGGTCAGCCAGCGAGGCAGCGCGCTCGGGCTGGTCTTGTACCTGGAGCAGCTGCCGATAGTCCGAGTAGACC
>JAGNNG010000377.1 GCA_017990795.1 Deltaproteobacteria bacterium | reverse complement strand
GCTTGAATCGCTCGCCGACCAGCCGCAGCTCGCTCTGGTTACAAAGAGGGCAGCGGGACAGCTCTTCAAAGCGCACCTGCCGAAACAGGTCGTCGATAAAGCGCTCACGCGCGGCATCGCTGCTAGTCGCCCCTGCCGGAAACGTGACCTGCGACAGCAGAGTCTTAGAAAGCTCGATGCCATCGCTGAGCGGCCACGGTCGCGCAGCACGCTGGCTGCCGAGCAGGTCTTGCAAAGCCCTTAGCACTTCGTGCGGGCGAGCGTGGGCATGGCAGCGCTCCCCGCCAAACTGATGGCACTCAGTGGGTCGCCCACACGGCACGCAGGTCAGCGGATTATGCAGAGCGCGCGCGTGGCGCGTCTCGGTGGGGCGAGAGTTATCGGGGTGCGTCGACCCAAACAGCGTCAGCGTGGGATGGCCGACTTGGTTGGCAAAGTGCGCCGGGAACGAGTCGCACCCGATGAAGGCTTCCGAGCTGCCAAGAAGCACGCGAAACTGCGCCAGGCTCCCGTAGTCCACGCTGCGAATGTGGGGGTGGCTTGGCTCTGAGGCCCCCAGGATAACGGGCTCAAAACCATATTCGAGCAAGAGGTCTATCAGCTCACTGCGCGCGCTGCGCGGATAGCCTTTGAGCGCCCAGCCCGCGTCGAACTGCAACAGGACGCGCCGCGGAATAGGCCGATAGACCGCAAAGTTTTCCCCGCCCTGGGCGGTGAGCTTGGGCAGTGGACGGAGCGAATGCCCTCGTCCGCCAATCGCAAACGCCGTGGCTTCGCGCAAGTGATGGCGCGTCTGCGCGTAGTCCCGCAGCCCCGGACGCAGCAGGTGAAACAAGCGATGTGGCGAGGCGCCAGAGGCCAAAAACTGCTCGACGTGCTGCCACTGAAGGGCCGTCTCATCTGCGACAGCAAAGCTGCCCCGCCCTGGAATCGGCGCGCTGACTACGATGCACTCTAAGTGGGGAGCCAAGTGCCGCACGATGTCCGCATACTCTTCGAGTACGAGCACGGCGGTAAATGGTGTCTTCTCAAGCGCGAGGGCCTGCACCAAAAAGAGCTGATCACCCGCGTGCCAACTAAGCACGGCCACCCGCTGCGTACTGAGCAGCCAGTCGGCACGCACGGCATCACTGGGGGCATTGGCCAAAAGCTCCGTCGCATGCCGGGTCGCGGCCAAGCAGGCTGGATTCGTAGGCAGCGCGAAGTATCCAGAGGCGAACGCCAGCCAGCCGCACGGCGCGGGAACTGCGACCACGTGACACACGCCAAAGCTCGCCGCCAAAAAGCGCTGGTCGAGCGAGCTGTCGGACGTCGTAAGAAAGCCAAAGTGGACCTTTGGACAGCGCTTCAGCTGCTCCGCTGTAACCAGATACGCCAGCGGCTGTCTGGTGTCGGCATGGACAAAGATCCACGACGGCCCCTCCTTCAGATCAAGCCGCTCCGCTTGGTACTGTACTTGGTCGGCGACGTCGGCAGGCACTTGCACAAACGGGTTGAATCCAAGGTACGCGTCGGCGTGTGGACACTGCTCTTGCAAGCGATAGAAGATCTCAGCGAGATAGCGCCCTGGCGTGCTGTTGCAGCTCTCGAGTAAGTCCGTCGGCCCGAGTCGATCTACCGAGAGCCGAAAGTGAACGAGCGGGGTATCAGAGAGACCAAGGACAAAGTCTTCTGTAGACAGGATGCCAGCGGCAAGGGCCATAAGAGCTTACTCTCCAGGGTGCATAGAGTCGGTGGTGCGCCGAGCAACGACGAGCAATTCAGACCGCTCTGAGGGCTCGCGCACTGGGACCACGTGGCTTGCAATCAAGGCCAGCAGCCTGGCCACCGAGACCGCCTGCGCGCAGCCCAGCTGAAAGAGGCCGCGCGACCAGAGCCCATCGAGGCGCTGGAACAAGCGCACCAGATGAACATCCGCGATAAGGCTTGCGTCCCAGCGGTCGTAGTAGCACTCGGTTTCGAGCTGAAAGCCAGACCGCGCAAGCAGCGCCCGCAGACCGCTAGGCGTGATGTGATGCAGGTGAATCAGCGGCGGTTGCGCCCAGACCCATGCGGTTCCCTGCTGCTGATAGCCTCGCGATGCACCGTTGGGCACGGCCAGAATCAGAACCCCGTCAGGCAGCAAGCGCTGCCACATATCGCGCAGCAGTGCAGCGGGATCAATCGCGTGTTCAAGCACGTGGTGACAGGCAATGACGCCATACGGCTCTAGGTACGGCTTGCGCGACTGCGCATCGGCAGTGGCCTGCGAGCTCTGTTCGTAAACGGGGTCACGCGTCTCAGCTGCATACCCGCAGAGCCTCGCCGCCAGCGAGAAGTAACCCGCACCTCCGCCATAGTCGAGCAGTGGGCCCTTTTTCAGAGCCCCCATGCGCGCGTACTGCAGGACCCGATGTAGCGAGTCCAGCAGCTTGGCCGGGTAGTGATGGCGGTACCACTTATACGCAAATCCCTCCGAGTACAGCTGCTTGAGCACTTCGGGACTTGGGGATGGGTGGGTGAATTGGCCGCCGCAGTCGTCGCACTGAACCAGCGTGTACTGCTCACCATACGCAGCCCAGTTTTGGCCCACCTCGGCGTTGCGCACACGTTGACTCTGACAGTGCCAGCAATGCAATGCATGCGCCGGATCAAGGTCCCACAGGTCAAACGAAAGCGGGCCGGAGGGCACAGGATTGCGCGCCTGAGCTGCCAGCGCGTCATCGGGGTTTGTAGAGAAAACAGATGTAGGCTGCGACATAACCAAGTCGCTATAGCACAGGAGACACTCGGGCATGCAAAGGAATACTCCGATGGGTTTTGGCGTTCGAGACGGGCAGTCAGCGGAGCTCATCCGGACTTCCCAAAGGCGCGCAACTAGCGGCTTTGGCCCGTCACAAGACGACGCAGGCAGCGGCCAAAAAGGGTGCGACTGGCCGGTCACGCCCGCGCTCAAAAACCGCAGCCACAACCCTGCTTGCTGAAGTCTTTGCGCTGCCGAGCCATCCCCCCCGCGCCGCAACAGCCAAGCCCGCTGCTGCAGCCCCGCGCCTGGCTGGCCCGACCAAGAAAGTTACTTCACCAGCACCTGCATCCGCGCCCGCGCTAGGGCAGTTGCTTCACAAACTCCTGCATCCGCGTGCGCACCTACCCCAGTTACTTCACAAACTCCTGCATCCGCGCGCGCACCTAACCCAGTTACCTCACAAACTCCTGCATCCGCGCGGACAACAGTCCTAGTTACTTCACATCCACCTGCATCCGCGTGCGCGCTTTCCCCAGTTACTTCACAAACTCCTGCATCCG
>JAGNNG010000375.1 GCA_017990795.1 Deltaproteobacteria bacterium | reverse complement strand
GCCGCGGTCGCATCGATACCCTGAACTGCAGCAGGAAGCGCGGCAGGAGGCATCAGCAGAGGCTCGTGAACTGCTTCCCCTTCTGGCGTCGGTGCGTACAGAGCCACGGCTTGACGCAAGCGAGCGCGATGCTCTGACAGACCTGCGCCTGGGCTCCAGCGTGGCTGTAGCGGCAACTGTTGCTCAATAACGGTGCCGGTCACGCGTGGCGCAGAGGCATAACCGGTGACCTGAGCACCCCCGCCAGCGCGCATCGCAAACGCCGCTTCTTCTTGGACGGCAGCCGCTGCGCCAGAGTCGACTGCGCGATAGGTAGCAGACTGGGAAAGCGCAGCCGAGTAGGCCGGAGCCGCCTCGTGAAGTGCAGAGCCTGCAGTCGAAGCACCGCTGCCGACCACATACGCTCGACCCGGTGCCGTCACCCCCAGCAACCAGGGGGCCTGAGCGGCAACATTGCGCACCGTGCTGCGCACCAGCCCGTACACGGCATCAGCATTGGCCATCCGCACTTCCAGCTTTTGTGGATGCACGTTGACATCCACCGTCGCTGTATCCAGCTGCACATGCAGCACCAACAGCGGGGAGCGTCCGCGTTCGAGGAGCTCTCCGTAGCCAGCCTGCGCGGCGTGGGTCAGCGACCGATCGCGGACAAAGCGCCGATTGACCAGCAGGAACACATTGCGAGCGGTCATCGTCGCCTCGTCGGGAGCCCCCAGGTGGGCCTCCACCAACACCCCGTCTGCCGAGCCTTGCGCCAGATACAGCGTTGGACGCCCAGCCCCTCGCCCACGTGACGCCAACGCCGCTTGCGAACGCTCCAGCTGGCTTTTGTGCGGCGGCAGATCCAGCGTCACTTTGCCTTTGCTAACCAGCTTGAAATGGACGCCCGGAAAGGCCAGCGACAGCCGAATCAGCGTCTCGGCGATGTGGCCGGTCTCGGTGCTCTCGCTTTTCATGAACTTGAGGCGAGCGGGGACGTTGAAAAACAAGTCGCGGACTTCAATTTGGGTACCGACGGAGCCACCGACTTCGCGGCTGGGGCTCTGCTTGTGACCGCTCTCGGTGACGATGCGGTGGGCGGCGACTGCATCCTGGGTGCGCGTCGTCAGGGTCAGTCGCGACACCGACGCAATCGAGGCCAGCGCTTCCCCGCGAAAGCCCATCGTCGCCAGTCGGAACAGGTCGTCAGCGCAGCGCAGCTTCGAGGTCGCATGGCGCAGCAAGCACAGCTCGGCATCTTGCGGTGTCATCCCCGACCCATCGTCGGTGATTCGCAGGAGCTTCAGTCCCCCTTCCTCGATCTCCACGTCGATGCGGTGCGCGCCAGCATCCAGAGAGTTTTCCACCAGCTCTTTGACTACCGAGGCCGGACGCTCCACGACCTCGCCAGCGGCGATCTGGTTGGCAAGCTCCTCGGGCATCAGCGCAATACTGGACATAACGACTCCTTGAGACTTGGGGCGGGTGCGTGCAGCAAGCTCTACCAGTCAGTCGCGGGCGGGACGCGCGGCTTCGTCGCAGAACCGGAGGCTGCGATATAGCAGGGTCGCGCGGAGCTTGGGAAGAACTGTGCGTGGTCGAGTACGCCAAAAACGCCGGAATTTGGCGGAATTCGGCGGTTTTTGACGCAATGGCGGCAAAAGGCAACGCTGGCGACTGCAGCAGGCCGCCAGAAAACGGGCTTTACGCGGTGGTTAGGAGGCTTGGGCTTGAGGCTGGGCGGTCTTGGCCGAGACGATGGGACGGGCGGAGCGCTCGACGTACTGGCGCAAGCGATTGGCAAGCACGCCGATGATCTTGCCTGAGACGTGGGAGCGCTCTTCGACGAAGCGGCGGAAGGTCTCGCCCCGGATGGCGAGAGCGCGGGTGCCAACACCGACGATAAGTGCGGTTGCTGAGCGAGGCGAGCCGTCGATCACCGACATCTCACCAAGGCAGTCCCCGGGGCCGATGACGTTGATGGCGCGCTCGGCGTCGCCGGCAATCATGACCTCGACGCGGCCCGAGATGATGACGAAGACTTCGTCGCCGTGGTCGCCTTGGTTAAACAGCACCGTTCCCTCGGTGTAGGAGCGCTCTTCCGAGGCACGGGCCAGCACCAGCAGGTCTTCGGGCTCAAAGTCCACAAACAACGGCACACAGTGCAGAAACAGGATGCGCTCCAGGTTCGTACACACCGGCCCCAGGTTCGTCGGTAGGCGCGGCACCGCAAAGCGGCCCGTGACCATGGTGTCTGCCTGCGCCGAGCCAAAGCCATCTTCGCGGCTAATCGACGACATCGCAGTGGGGCTAGAGTGCTCGGCAGCCTGCGGCGGCACCGGTGGCGATGGCAAGATCATCAGCTGCGGCGGACCCGCGAGCGCGCCTTCCGACGAGGACGGTAGCGGCAAGGCGGCAGGGCCTTTGCCGATAGAGTGCAAGCGCTGCTCCGCCGGACCCGTGGTGGGCTGTGGGGGACCGACAGGCAATCCAGCAGGAGCGCCGGGGCCAGCAGCCCCACCGACGCGACGTGCCAGTGCTGCTTGCGCGGCATCCCGCACCGAGCGGTCTGCATCGCCCAGGAGGTTACCAGCCGCCATACCCCAGCCCGTCGGCAGCGCCTGAATTGCAGCCTCACGGACCAGCGCATCTTCATCGTTCATGCCAGAGAGCAGTCGCTCAATCGACAGCGGACTCGGCGTATCTCCAGGCAGTGCTGACGCCAGCATCGCGCCGGCGCGCACAAACGGATCGTGCTCACTGGCCAGCGCGTCAAGAACACGCTCCTGATCCATCTCGGTGGGCACGCTGCGCGAGTCATACGACGGCACGCGCTCTTCCAAGATGGGCAGGAAGCGGTCCATAAGCTCGGGCTCGCCGCTGAGGCGCAGCGCATCAATGGCCGTGGCGCGCGTCACCTTGTCTTGATCAAACAGACGCCCGCGATTGTGACGAATCAGGTCGCCAAGGCCCATCAGCGACAGTACGTCCAGAACGTGATCGACCAGTCGGTCCTGACGCTTTAGCAGCACCAGCGACAAGAACTCCAGCGCGGGGCCCATCACAAAGCCGCACAGGACGCGATAGACGGCGCGTAGGTCCTCGATGCGAGCGAGCAGGTCATGGACCTGCTGCACATGACCACCCGCCGAGCCGGTAATCTCCTCGACGATGCGATTGTGATTCTCAAGCGGAATGTTGTAGTCGCGGCGCAGGTTGTCGATGTCGCGCTTGGACGCCCCGCGTAGCAGCTGGGTGCGCAGCGCCAATCGGTAACCTTGCCCTTGCAGCCGCTATTCTGCCGGGA
>JAGNNG010000374.1 GCA_017990795.1 Deltaproteobacteria bacterium | reverse complement strand
GGCGTTGACGCTGCCGGGGAGGCCGCAGGTGGCGCTGTCGTATGGGGTGCATCCGCAGGTGGTGGCGACGCTGACGACGCAGGCGCTGGAGCAGCAGCTACACCAGCTATCGCTGGCCGCGCGTGGGCTGCCGCTGCCCGATGGGGTGACGCTGCCGGTGCCGCAGGCCATCGGCGAGCTGGGTCTGGACGCTTACACCAAAGAGAGCCAGGCCGCTCTACCGCAGCAGGAGCGGGCGCTGCGGGCGCAGCTGGCGCTGGCGCGAGAGCTGGACCTGCCGCTGGTGCTGCACATCCTGCGTACGCACGAGCCGACGCTGCGCATCCTGCAAGCCGATGGCGTGCCGAAGGCGGGCGGGGTGGTGCATAGCTACAGTGGCTCAGCGCAGCTGGTGCCGCGGTATGTGCGGCTGGGGCTGTCGATCTCGTTTGCGGGGGCGGTGACGTTGCCCGGTGCGACGCGGCTGGCCGAGGCTGCGCGCGCGGTGCCCAGCGAGCACCTGCTGGTCGAGACCGACGCGCCCGACCAGACGCCGCTTACGCGCCGCCCGGCCTACAACGAGCCCGCCTTTCTGCCTGACATTATTGAGGCGCTGGCTATACTGCGCGCCGAGTCGCCCGTAGCGCTGCGTCAGCTTACCGCCGAAAATGCGCGGCGACTGTTTCGCGTAACCAAACCTCCCGGCAGCGTGCCTGCCGCGCCCTAGTGAGCCCGCCCGATGTTAAGACCCTGTGAAGTCAGCCCCGACAGCGCTGGTGCAGATGGCCCCGGCGCGCTTGAGTCCCAATATGCAGCGTCACTGCCGCTGGCCCCGACGTCGTCTGAGCCGCGCAGCACCGAGGGCGAGGTCGGAACGCCCCAGCCCCAGCCGCAGCCTAGTGACGGCGAGAACGCCTACAAGCTGCATCGTCGCTTTGACCGCATGGGCCGCCTGGTCGGGGACGCGGGCATGGAGCGCCTGTTTTCCGCGCACGTCATGGTCATTGGCCTGGGTGGCGTGGGCTCGTTCGCGGCAGAGTCTTTGTGCCGCAGCGGCATCGGGCGCTTGTCGCTGGTCGACTTTGACCGCGTGTGCGTGACCAACACCAACCGGCAGCTGCAGGCGATGAAAGGGATGATTGGCAAGCCCAAGGCCACGGTGCTGGCCGAGCGGCTGCGCCTGATCAACCCGCAAGCCGACGTCCTCCCGGTGATGCGCTTTTACGATGCCGAGACCGCCGCGGCGATCCTGGCTGCCGAGCCCGATTTTGTCGTCGATGCCATCGACAACATCACCGCCAAGTGTCACCTGCTGGCGACCTGCAAGCGGCTGCGGATTCCGGTGGTTAGCTCGACGGGGGCCTCGGGGCGGATGGACCCGACGGCGCTGCAGATTGCCGACCTGGCCGACACCTGCATCGACCCGCTGGCGCAAGAGGTCCGCAAGATCCTGCGCACCAAGTACGGCTTTCCGCAGACCGGTCCGTTTGGCATCGCTGCGGTCTATTCCACCGAGCACCCGGCGCACCCCGAGGACCTGCACTACGACGCCGGCGAAGGCTTCCACTGCGTCTGTCCGGGGGGCAAAAACGAGCACCACTCGTGCGAGGAGCGGCGGCTGATCTACGGCACCGCCAGCTTTGTCACCGGCAGCTTCGGCCTGTGCTGCGCCAGCGTGGCCGTGCGTCACCTGGCCCAAGCCAAAGCCAAAGTCTAGTCAGGGCGCCGCCAGCGGCTAGTTATCGGGAGGGAGTGGGTCCAAAAGCTCGCCCTGCCAGCGCCGCCAGAGACTGAAGCGGCGAGGGCAGGTGCAAAGGCTGCTACTTGGTCAGGCTGGTGACGTAGCCGGCGGTGACGTCTTTTAGGAACTCGGTTCCGGTCAGATAGGTGGCGGCGCGGGGGTCGCCCGCCAGCGTCCACAGGAAGTAGGCGGCGGTGTACTTGACGGCCAGGCGGTTGGTGCGGTCCTTGGGCGCGGTGCCCCCGGGGCAGACGCCGCAGAAGAGGCAGCTCATGAAGTTGTCGACGAAGTCGTTGTGGGCCGCGTCTTTGAAGGTAATCGATACCGCGGGCGCGTTGGCCTTGGCGTAGATGGCCTCGAAGTTGCCAGAGGTAGGGGTGCAGGGCATGCCGCCGGACTTGCTGATGGTCTCGCCCAGCACCACCAGCGGCACGCCGGTCGGCAGCTTGATCTTGCTTAGCTCGGGAATGGCCGACGGAGTGTTGGCGTCCACCGGGTCGATGCCCAGCACCGCCTTGACGCGGGCGTCCTGCGCGGCCACCAGCAAGCTAATCTTGCCGCCCAGCGAGTGCCCCGCCATCCCGAGCTTGTTCTTGTCGAAGCGGTCCTTTACGCGGTCGCCGGTGCTGTTGGTGGGGTTGTAAAGCCAGCTGATGAGGTCGCGCGTCTCGTCGCGGTAGGTGGTGTGGTTCGCCTCGCTGCTGGATTTTTGCAGGACGGCGGCGATGCCGTAGCTGGCCAGTCGCGTCGCATAGTTAGAAAACAGCTTCCGGTCCAGGGTAAAGCCCGGCGAGATCACCACCAGCGGAAACGGCGCGCCCATCATCGTGATCTCTTTGCCATCGGTGGTGGGGCCAAACACCGTGACATCGACCGAGCGCGCGACGCCGACCGGGATCTTCAGGTCAAAGCTAACGACCTTAAGCGGTCCAGGGACGCCCGGGTCTAGCGGCTGCGTCATGCTGAGGTCTGGGGCTTGTGCCATATCGCCGCCGCCGCTGGTGCTTAGGTCGGCGGTGCTGTCGGCCAGGTCGGGCGGGTCGGTGGGCATCGTCAGATCGGGCCGGGCCTCGCAGTCGGTCTGCCCAGGCTCGGTGCAGTAGTCGGGGTTTTTCATCGTGCAGCCAAAAAGGCCGCTGCCCAGAAGCAGCAAGGCAGCGACCCCGCGTAGCCGGGTGCGACGTCTGGCGGCAGTGGAAACAAGGTCGGCTGCTACGCGGGCTCTGGGGGCGGCGGGCGTCGCTTGCGCTGCTCGCAAGGTCGGCGCGGTCACTATCACCAAGTTCTGGTCTGGCATCGCTGTCTCCTAAAGAGGCCTTGTCCGTTTGACTGCTGCGAAAAGGGCTGGGCTACGTCGCTGCGGCACGGCTGCTGTGGCGTCGGCGCGGTGGGTGGCTGCAGGCTGCGCACTGGCTGCGCATTGACCACGCGTTGACCACGCATTGACTACGCATTGAGAAGATAGATGCAGCATCGCCCAAAGCCGCACCTTTTTGTGTAGTACGCGCTGCAGGTCCCAGGCCGGACCACGTGCTAACATCTTGCGCACTCTTTTTTTTGAACGCAGCGGATGGG
>JAGNNG010000373.1 GCA_017990795.1 Deltaproteobacteria bacterium | reverse complement strand
CTTTTGACCCCGCGCGCGGCCAACGTAAACCTGGCTTGGGATGTCTACCCCGGGGTGGCGAAGCTGTTTCCAGGCTATCCGCTGTACTGGGCCAGCAATATGTTGATAGCGGGACTCGTATATTTTTTGGTCTATCGCTTGCTGCAGCGCGGCCAAGTCCGGCCTCTCCCCAACAGCTAACCCCCGCAAAACTACTGCCTTTTTCCGGAAAGCGTCCTTCTAGGTTGTCAGCCCCGCATGCACGACCTTGCCACACACTCGTGTGCCCTCGACGCTGAGACGCAACATCAGAGCCCATTTCCCCGATAAGCTATCAGTAGAAGTTCTGGCAACCGTCTTTCTGGGGGACCTGCATCATGGGTTTATGGGATAGCGGCTTTTCTGGTAGCGAATCTCAGGGCGTAAATCCTTGGACAGTCGGAATGTTGCCGCAAGTCGGCACCGGTCTCGGCGGACTGCCAGGCCTGTCTGGCTTCGATCCGATGAGCGCAGTCGCTGCCGCCGGTGGCGCGGCTGGCGGCGGGCAGCCCGGAAACGAGCAGGTCACGACCGGTGACCGCAGCCGCCAAAGTCCAGCACAGACGCAGGCTGGCGACGCGGCGCGCTCGCAGCAGCAGCAAGCAGGCGGAGGGCAGCAGCAAGAGCAGCAGATGCCCACGCGCGAGCAGCTCATTGCCGACCCAACCCGCTACGGCATGCCGTCGGGCGTCGGTCTGACTCCTGCGCAGTACGCCGACCAGTACTTCCACGAGTTTACCGCCAACCTGGCCTACAAAGACCCGTTTGCTCGTGACCCCTCGGGACAGATCCTGCGCGACCCCAAGGGCAATCCCGTCAGCAACTACACCCCCGGCGAGCAAGCCATGCTGCGCAACTGGGGTTATCAGGCCAGCCCGTCGGAAAACAACGTCATCGACAACCAAAAGACGGGCCTGTTCGCCGTCCGCTTTGAGCCCACCACCGGGCCCAATGGCCAAGCTGCACGCCCGCCGATCGTCGCATTCCGTGGCACGGAGCCCAGCCTCACCAAGCCCCAGGATCTGTTGACCGACCTTTTGGACCCCACCATCGGAGGACGACAGTACGACGGCAATCGGGCCGACATTGCACGCCTGATGCAGCGCGGCGCCGATGGCCAAGGCGTCACAGCGACAGGACACAGCCTGGGTGGAGCACTGGCCGAGCGCGCTGCTGCCGACAACGTAAATAACGTCGGTGCGGTAACGACCTTTCAAGCGCCCGGCATTGCGATGGAAGATGCTGCTCGGTTTAACGCGGCCAATGCCGACGGTCACATCGCGGTCAATCACCACTATGTGTCCAGTGACATCGTCCACCGCGCGGGCGACGCCAAGCTCGACGGCAACTACTTTGAGCACTCTGTCCCTGGGGCCTCGGCCACAAATCCGATGGACGTCTTCAGGTCGCATACCTCGCGACTGCTGATGGACAAGGGCGACGGCAGCTACATCAACGACAACCTGGGCGGGCAGCAGCAAGTTACGCGCGGCACCGGCGATGGCGTCTGGGGTCGCAACCTGTGGGAAGGCGCACGCCACCTGCTGGGTGCCTGGGGTGCCCCAAAAGAGGGACTTATAAACGGTGCCATGCACGCTGGCCAAGGCATCTGGGATGCGGCCAAATCGACCGGCACCGGACTTGCCAACGCAGCGTCGAGCACCATGACGGGTCTGGGCCAGGCTGGCAGCACGGCGCTCGGCGGACTACGCAGCGGCGGCTCAGAGATGGGCGCAGCCGGCAGTGACCTACTACATGGCAACGTCTTGGGCGCGCTGGGACATGCAGGGCAAGGCATCCTGAACACCGGTGGTGGTCTGCTACGCGGCGCGGGTCAGGCGGCAGGCTCGCTGTGGAACGGTGCGACCCAGGCAGTGGGCTCAGTCGGTAGCGGACTGTGGAACGCAGGCAAGTCCGTCGTGGGTGGCCTTGGCGAAGCAGCCGAAGGAATGGGACGAGGCATTGTAAACGGCGGTCGCGCACTAGTGAACCTGGGAGCCGCTGGCTGGCAAGGCGCCAAAGCGCTCGGCTCCGCCGCCGTAGATGGTGCCCGAGCCGTCGGTACCGGCATCGCAAACGGCGCTAGCGCCGTCGGTCACGGCATCGTAAACGGTGTCAGCGCCGTCGGAAGTGGCATCGCAAGCGGTGCCAGCGCCGTGGGCCGTGGCGTCAGCAATGCATGGAACAAGCTCACCAGTTGGTGATACGCTATAGCCGCTAGTCGCACGCATTCCCACGCAGTAGCTTGGCCGGGAGCCGTGACGCAGCCTCAGACCTACTCGACCCAACCAGAACCGCACAGCAGATCGGCGCAGCCGCGACGGAAACGCAGGGCAGCCAAGACACCGCCCTAGCTGTAGCTCAGCTGCCCCACTCGTGCTTGGTTCGCATGCAAGGAGTCCCGCTATGGCTATGGAGCAGTCTCAAATTACCAGCTACGCCAGCCTGCTTGCGCTACTAGAGCGCGACGGTGTCATGCACCTTAATCACGCGGTAGACCAGACCGTGCAGATTCCTACGCAGCGCGGGCAGCTGGACGGAATCCTCCTGATTCGCTGGCAAGAGGCCGACGGTGTCGTGCAGTTTATCCAGTCGCTGCCGGTGCCAGTTCCCGAAGATAAAATCGCCGCGATGGAAAGCGCCATTGCACGCCTCAACCACGCGCTCGCGCTGCCCGGCCTGGACCTGAACCATGAGTACCGGTCGCTGGTGTACCGCCAGACGTTGCCGCTGTTTCCCCGGGGCTACGTCATGCCCGACGAGCTGCAGGCGATGTTTCGGCTGTGTGTGAAGACCGCGTCCGACGTGCTGCCGACCCTTTCGCGCATCATCCGCGGCGAGTCGCAGGCGGTAAACGCGGTGGCTGAAGTCCAGCGCGACATGACCCAGGCTGCTGAGACTCCGCCGCTGACCGCATCGGCCCCTGCCCCAGGTAGCGCGAGCGCCGAGCCCGCACCTGCTGCACCGACTGCTCCGGCCCCGTCGGAAGCTGCGGCGACCGAAGGCAGTGCCCCTGCCACCAACCTGCCCAGCGCTCTAAACACCTACTAAAAAGTTCAGCGAACGCAAGCCCACGCAGGCGCCCGCTTCCGTCAGCACAGCCCTCAGACTTGGCGACCTGCGAGCCGTCCCCGAATCCCTAGCGCTCAACCGCGCTTGGCCACAGAGCAACGACGCAGGCCTTGCACTTTCGGACGATTCAACCGAGGCTTTTTCCGTGCGTGACTTCTTTCTTGGTTTTCTGTTTGCCGCCGTCCTCGCTGGCGGTGGCTACTATCAGTTTCTGCGCCACCC
>JAGNNG010000012.1 GCA_017990795.1 Deltaproteobacteria bacterium | reverse complement strand
ATCCTGCAGGGCTTTCCTGCGGACAAGCTGCACATCGCGACGTTTGACACCATGGGCACGGTGCTGGCTGCCAAGGCCGCCTCGCGCACGGCAGTGCAGCACATGCTGGCGAAGGTCAATGCGTTTGGCGGCACCATCCACGGCTCTGCCATCCGCGCCTTCTTCAAAAAAGGAATCCGCATTCCAGAGACTGCGCAGCTGCTAGTCATCGTAGTGGGCGATGAAGATGGCGAGGACCCAGAGAAGTTCGCCAAGGTCTTTGGCGAGTGCGGCTACGAGCCCTCTGGAATAGCGCTCATCCTCAGCATGAGCAACAACCGAGGAAACACGGTCAAGGGTGCCGCAGCAGCACTGAAAGTACCGTTTTCCGAGATTGCCGTGGCGCAGTTTGATGACCCCTATCAAGTGCCGCGTGTCCTGCGTGCGCTACTGGATGGCGCGCCACCGCTAAGCTCCAAAGTGGCCGCCAAGCCGCAAGGTGGCTGGGTGGACAAGGTCATGGCCACTCCGCTTTTACAAAAGCCCGCAGCGGCGCAGCGCTAGCGCAGCACAGACGCCATGGACTACCGCAAGTTTCTGGGCCAAAAAAAAGAGCTGCTGCTGCCCTACTTTTCAGGCCCGTTTTTACACAACGGTCGCGGCCAGCGCCTACGCATCGAGCTAAAGCCCGGACAAGCGCCCCCAGCCCCAGGCTTTTATCTGTGCGAGCTGAAGGGAAGCAGAGTGCTCTTGGGCGCAGCGCAGCAGCCAGATCTGACGGCGTTTCCTGCAGTGCGTGGCCACTTCGCATTTGATCTGCTGGCCTGTAGCAATGGCGAAGTATCGACTGTGCAGCTGCTACCCGCAGATGAGCCACCACGCTTTTCTCCGCTTGTGACCCGTCGCTATGAAAATGGCGCGCTGCTGTTTGACAGCATCGAGTTTGAGAGCGAAGCGGAAGAAGCCGCACGACAAGCCTACGAAGAGCAGCGCGGCTTAGGAACCACACGCGGAGTTGCATCCTCTTTACGCGCCGCTTTTGCCTATGCCATCGCCACACGTGCTGCAGAGCGACTGGGGATTCCCGTTTCCCCGCTGGAGCTGCAGCCCGACATTGTTGCTATCGCCGAGCACGGACCAGATGCTGCGCACGCAGCACTACAGCGCTTGGTCGAAGAGCGCCGAGCCTACGCAGCCCAGCAGCATGAAGCCCAGCGGCAAGCCCAAGCTGCGGAGCAAGAAGCCCAGCGACAAGCCCAGAGCGAGCGAGACCGGCAGCGCGCAGTCCCTGCCCCGCCTGCTCCGCCAACGTGGCAGCCACGCCGTAACCCGACGCCTGCGGTGCAGTATCCCGGGCGCAGAGCAGCTACGCAGTCGCCTCTTGCCCGTGCTGAAGCCGCCTTACTGGCCGCAGATGCGCAGCTCTTGGATGGTCGTCAGCTTGCTGGTGGACAGCTGGAAGTCACCTACCGCTTTCGTGGCCAGCGCTTTATCACCATCGTAAACGCCAATACGCTGCAGGTGATTGATGCGGGCGTGTGTCTAGCCGGAGCTGACTCGATGGTGACGCTAGAGAGCCTGCCTTCGGTACTTGGCGAAGCCATCGCGACGCGGCGCTTGGTCATCACGCGCCACAGCCCGGGCCAGCTACGGCGCGGCTTTGATGATTGGGAGGATGGCGATGACTAGGTGCGTCCATGCGTGAAGTCTGTCTGCTGATTGGTCGCGGCGGAGCCATCCTGTGGAGCGACGCCTCTACAAGTCCGGTGGCACTGCTGGACTCCCGCGCACGCTGGGAGGCCATCTGGACGCATCGTGAGGAGCTGGAAGAGATCGTACACAGTCATCCCGTAGGCCCACTTGGGTTCTCTGCGGAAGACGAGAGCACGATGGCGGCGCTGTGTGCTGCGCTTTCCAAGTGGCCACGCTTCTGGGTGGTGGCGCCCGGTGGCTCGGTGCTGCGCAGCTATCAGCGTCCCTTAAGCGATGCGCCAGCAGC
Source organism: Deltaproteobacteria bacterium (assembly GCA_017990795.1). Classification (GTDB taxonomy): domain Bacteria; phylum Myxococcota_A; class Polyangia; order Palsa-1104; family JAEUJZ01; genus JAGNNG01. The sequence continues at coordinate 10,349 of JAGNNG010000012.1, read as the reverse complement.
AGAAGAGGAAGACTTCAGTCCTCCCCACTTCGAAGATCAGGTCATACGGGAAGACAGCGGGCAGGAGCCATTTTGGGCTGCGCTGCTTCGCCTGGCCTCAGGAATGAAAGAAGCTGGGGATTGGGAACGGACCGCACTGGGATCGCACGACGACTAGGAACCGACAGGGAAAGGAACCGCACATGGCAACCCTGAACATTACTTACAACGGCACCTCGGCAGACTATCCCGGACAAGTTCCGGCAGAGCTCTCGGACCACGAGATCAAGCGCATGGCCGCCGAGGTCGTGCAAAACGGCGAGATCAAAGGACTGTGGCTAAAGCACCTGCCGCGCAGTGCTTTTGATGGCTTCGTGGTCGACCGCATCCACTCTGCGCACGGCGGCTTGCGTATCTATCTACGACCCAAGGTTCCATTCGGCGCATAGCACTGCATCCCGCGTAGAGGTAGACGCAGGCAGCACGAAACCAGACCAAAAGAATTAGCGGAGAGCCTGGTCATGAAGATCGTTTTTTGCGGAGTCGGCGCGCTTGGCTCGACGGCAGCCATGCTCTGTCGCAGCTTGGGTGCCGAGCTGGTGTTTATCGACTTTGACCGCGTCGAGACCAAAAACCTGGCCGCGCAAGCGTTTGTAAAGCAGTCGCTGGGCAAGAACAAAGCAGAGGCCCTCAAGCTGCAGCTGCAGAACTTTTACGGCGTGAAGTGCGAAGCGTTTGGCGTACGGATTGAGAGCACCAACGTCGAGGTGCTGTGCCAAAGTGCAGACCTCCTAGTCGACTGCTTTGACAACGCGCAGAGTCGCAAGCTCTTGTCTGACTATGCCCGCCGCGCGCAGAAAAAGCTGGTGCATGCAGCGCTGGCCGCAGACGGCAGCTTTGGCCTGGTGCGCTGGGATGGAAACTTTGTTCCCGACCCCGAAGATGTCGCGGGTCAAGCCACCTGCGAAGGCGGCGCACACCTGCCGTTTATTGGCCTTTTGTCAGCAAGCCTGGCGCGCGTTATCCAAGACTACGTCAGCAAAAAAGCAGAGCACGAAGTGATGGTGTCGCTAAACGGCGCCAGCTGGACCTAAGCCGGGCTTACTGCTGCGGCACTATTTCGTTAGGTAGGCAAACGAGGTCGGGCGTTCCTTGCCGTTTTCGTGCAGCGGCGAAGGAATGGGACGAATGGAGCGCGCGACCTGCGGCAGCAGTGCCCGACACTGCTCACGCGCTCTGGCGTCTCCGCTCTCTAGCATCAGCGCGTACTGATAGCGCGCATCGGCCAGTACCACTAGATCCCGAAACGACTGCGGGTTACCTGGCATGCGACCGACCAAGCAGTAGGTCTTGCCATGCAGCCCAGACTCCGAGGTAATCGGCTCGGGCCCGTGCGTGTCCTCGATCAAAAAATTCAGCCGCTGCGAACCAAGCAGCAAGCTGGCCCAGACATCATCAATGGAGCCCTCAAGCGGCGTCGCTGGCTGCGCAATTAGCGCCACTGCATTTTTGGGAAAGTCGGGCGGATAGTAGGTGCAGACCAGGCCACTTGCGAGCGGCATCCAGCCCGCGGGCGGCTTGTGATAGTAGCGTCGAGGACGCACGCCCAATCCAAGCTGCGCGTGATACAAAAAGTGCCGCGCTAGCTGCCCCAGCCAGTCGGCGTGCTGCTCGCTGACTGCAACTACATCTAGGACGGAAAGACAGTCATCGCCGTAGACCGCCCCGATGTAGCGATGCAGCGTTTGCTGACGCAGGGTGGCGCGAACAGTGGTCAGCGCAGCGTATTCCCCTTCTGCGGTAATTAGCGGCTCGATCGGACTTTGCTCTAGCCGAGTCGCTGCAGAGGAAAAGCGCGCATCACTAGCAAGCAGCGCTTGTACCGTCTGCGCAAAGCGCACCACCGGGCGCACCAGGGAAGTGTACGTGACAACGCCCACGCCTGCGCCTTCTGGCGGCGTCAGGATGCAGCGACTGGACTCTACTTGCAAAGACCAGCCAGGAGGACAGGCAATCACCGGTCTATTATTGCAAAGCAAGCCCGCAAAGAGAACGAGGTATGATGGAAGGCATGCGCTTGGTGTTAGAGGTGAGCCCGCCCTTTCGAACCACCCGCAGCGATGCCACAAGCGCCGCGATTGAATCGCCGACGGCGCAGGTTGAAGTAGGCCCGCTGTGCCATCCCGCAGCCGACCCAGACCAGAGCATTGCGCAGGTCTTGGCGCAGGCCCAGCTAAGTGCGCCAAACCTTACGGCTAAGGTCGTGATGGATAAGCAGCAGCGCAGCTTGCACGGCTGGCCTGTACGTCTACTGCGAGCGCACCTGCGACCAACAGACCAAACGGCACCGGCAGCTACAGGCGAACCGTCCCCCAGCGGCCAGCTCGTAGTCGTCTACTATCACTGCTTGGGTCACAGCGCCCAGGTGGTAGCCCGTCTTACTACCACCCCGGCTCGGCGCCCGCTGGGTGAGCTTCCCGCTGACCTTCTAAGCCTGCTCCTAAGCGGACGCCCAGACTTTCGCAGCCAGCGCAGAGGCATCGACTCTTTGTATGAAATCTGGGAGCCCTAAGACCTGGGGCCCAGTGCGAACGACGGTGCAGACTAACGACGTCCGAGCAGGTAGTAGCCCAGGGTGGCCACCGTCACCATAGGTGCCACCATACGCAACACCGCGATGAGCAAACCACCGCCCGCAGTACCATCGACGCCACCAAAGTGACACCCAGCGGCTATGCCCATGCTAAGCACCACACCCAGCACGCCCATGACAAAAAACTGCCGCAGCATCTTGCGTAAAAGCCGCGAGATCACTTCAGGCCCCGGGTCTGCTGGCGGCGACCACGGCCACACATAATTTAGCAGCGCCGCCGTGGTGCCCATCGCAACCGGCACCCCCAAGCTGACCATGAGCACACACAAGCTACCCAGCAGTACCGCAAACGGCCCAAACTGCAGGTCCTCTAGTTTGGGCGCAATCAAGTGCAGCCCGGGCAACATCCCGAAAAGCACCAGCCCTGCCGCAATCACCAGGGATATCAGCGTGTTGATTCCCAAAAACGCCCAAATCTGCTTGCCGGGCATATCGCTACATAGCTTTGCAAGGTCGGCGCGCTCGCTCTCGGTGTAGCGATAGCCAGGCCAGCCGTCTCCTAGCTCGTAGAGCATGCCGATGACTACGCTCCAGTAACGCAGGATTCTAGCTTGCCCTTGCTGGGCCCAGTTCGACGTGGCATTGGACATGATGTCTAGCTTACCGAACCCAGGGAGTGAGTGCCTAGTCACAATAAAACCGGCATCTTGCGACCGGCACAGCGTGGGCCAGCCGGTCTCAAGATGCCCTTGCTATTACTTGCCCGTGAGCCAGTGCAGACCGCCCGAGATCAGGTCGCCGGCCACACTGATCACACCACCTACGACCGGGATCATACCCGCCGCATTGGTGATGGTGTTAAACGAGTCAATCAGGCCACCAGTGATGTTGCCCTTGCGGAAGTTGTCGAAAGCGGCCTTGCCTGACAGACCGGTCGAGATCAGCGAAGCCGCAATGTTAAGGCCGGGAATGATCTTGGCCCCTGCTTTGCCCAAGAACTTTCCGACTGGCCCCAGCACCTTTAGCGCCCCCGGTCCCACCGACTTGAGCGCCTTGCCTAGACCTTGGAGCACCGGCATCGCGGACTTGCCTACCTTGCCGATGGTCTTGCCTAGCCCCGAGATGAAGGGCATCGCCTTGCTACCTAGCTTGCCCAGGCCACTCATGATTGGCCCGCCGAGCTTCTTCAGACCGGCCAACGCTTTGCCAAACAGGCCCGGCTTGCCGCTGCCTTTCGGCAACAAGCCTTTGATCATGCCGCCCAAGCCCTTGACCTTCTCAAACGCTTTGCCGGGCAGCGTCTTGGCGATGTCCCACGCCTTGCCGGGCAGGCCTTTCATAAAGTCCAGGCCCTTGCTGCCCATGTTCTTGGCCGATGCAAACAGGTCGCCAGCCAGCCCCTTGGCCTTGCCGAAGAAGCCGCCAATCTTTTCTTTGGCGCTACCAAAGATCTTGCCGAAAAAGCCTGGCTTACCGCCTGCTTTGGCTGGGAACAGACCTTTGATCTTGTCCAGTGCCTTGCCCGGAGCCGACTTGAGCGAACTCCACGCATTGCCAGCGGTCTGTTTGAGACTTGCCCAAGCCCCTTTGGCCTTACCCAGGCCCCAGTCTTTGAGGGCTGCCTTCTTGCCTTCGACAAAGCGCTCGATCTTCTTGAACCGTGCGCCCACATCGCGCAGGCCCATACGATCCAACAAACCACCCTTCTTCAGCTTCAGGGCCTCCTCTGCGCCGCTCTTGATCTTGCCGTACCACTTCAGCGGGTTTAGTGCGCCCAGGAACTTCGATCTGCCCTTCTCGCCATCCGTCTTGCCCTTCTGCGGATCTGCTAGCAGTGGGCTGATGCCTGGGATCTTACTTGCGACAAACCCGGCAGCCTTGGTGACGCCAAACTTTAACAGCGGATTGGCGATCGAATTCATCTTGTCCCAGGCCGCGTTCTTCTTCTCGTTGAAGTTGTTGTAGATGCGGCCTGCAGCGCCCAGGATGCCCTCGCCTGGCTTGGCGCCTTTGTTCACTACCTCGCTGGCCTGTTTGGCCACAAACGAGACGCCCTGCTTGCCCTTGTCCAGCGCCCAGTTCCCTGCCGACTGAGCGACGCTACCCACCTTGGCAACACCGGCCTTGGCCTTGTCCCACAAGCTGCCCAAGCCAAAGAACAGGTTCTGCGGAACCGCGCCGCCACCGCCGATGTTTACGCGCTCACCACGAGCCGCTGCTTCACCCGCACTGGCCGCTTCGCTCTCGGCCCGCTCACGCGAGGCTCCGGCGCCCGTCCCTGCGGAAGCAAAGCCAGCGCCACCGTGCGTATCCACCGCATCGGGCTGCACTGTGTTGCGACGCATCTGGGTTACGTGGCCTAGCTCCTCACCAACGATCCGCTGACCCTCTGGGGTACCCGGGTCAACCGAGGAGTCCAGCGCCACATGCTCGGGCCCAGCCACGGCCTTGGCTCCGTGCTCTTTGGCTGCACCTGGCACTGCGTCAGAGAACGTTACGTTCGAGAAGTCCTCACCGAAGTTTTGCTGCATCCGCTGCACCAGCGCAGGCAAGTGCTCGCTAACCTGCCGCGCCTGGGCCTCGTTTACGTTATGGCTCAAGCTGTCAGGATTTTCCGTCTCACCCTGCGCTTCGTGCCCTTCCTCTTCTGCAGCTTGCCCGTGGCCTTCGTGCTCAGCTCCCGAGTGGTTTTCATCCTCATGAGCAGCAGCGCCTTCATGCACCCCTTGCTCGTCATTGCCACCGCCAGCTTCTTCCGCACTCTTGCTGGCTTCCTCTACGTCGCGGTGCTCGACTGTGTCATGGTGATTGCCCTCGGCCCCTGCGTGCCCAGGCACTTCCTCATGACCCGCCTGCTCTTCTTCCTGAGCCGCACCCTGCGCATGAGCATCCTCATGGCCGGCGGCATCCTCCTCGCCCTGCGCCTCCGCCTGACCGTGGGCTTCTTCATGATCTGCTGCATCATGATGACCGTGCGCACCTTCATGGCCGGGCGCTTCTTCCTCGTCATGTGCTTCTTCATGACCATGCGCTTCTTCATGACCAGGCGCACCCTCATCGCCATGCGCTTCCTCATGACCATGCGCTTCCTCATGACCATGCGCACCCTCATCGCCATGCGCTTCCTCATGACCAGCCGCTTCGTCATGCCCATGCTCCCCTGCGCCATGCCCCAAGTGCCCGCCGAGGCTCGGCATGCCGTGGATCGCAGAGGACGCATGAAGCCCAGACATCGCCAGGCTGGCCCCAAGGCCCCCACCCGCCAACGCCGCACCACCACCTAGCAAGCCAGCCCCACCTGCAAGCCCAGCCCCAAGCCCGGCGCCTACCCCGGCATGAGAGCCAAGTCCCACACCATGTGCCAACGGCGCTGAAACCTGATGCTGCGGCTCGGCCCGAGTTAACATTTCCGACATCACTAAAACCCCTTGAATCTCTGGTCTTATGAAGAAATCAAGTGCTGATCGGTAACCGCCAAACAAAGGATGCGCAGGCCACACCGATCGCCTAACTGCACTTCGCTAATCTTTGTTTTCGGAAAATTTTGATTTTGGTTATCTACGAATTAACAACTATTCAGAAGCACGCGACTTCGCAGCCCCCGCAAGCCCACCAACAAAGACACTACGCACAGAATTGGGGCGGAAGGCCGGAAGCGCGATCGCCGCAGGGGCTCGCTGGCCTGACTGAGCAGCAGCGAGTGGCGCAGTCATTCCCTGCTCAGTAGCAGCACGCGCGGCGACCGTGGTGCTTGGACTAGCAGCATGGGACCTGACCTGAGGCACCGATGCTGTGTCCAGTGCCATCCCCCAGTCCGCCCCGGGTTCATCGGAAGCGTGTGCAGTGCTGCCGTGCGGCTCGGCCCCCGCGGACTCACCACCAAAGTGCTCCCAGCCCTGCCAGCCTGCTGCTGCGGGCTGCGCGGCGCGTGGATCTCGTGGCGCCACAGTCGCCGCTGCAGCCTTTTGCTTTATACGCTTAGCCATTACACCCCCCACCGAGGATACGACTGTCGCTATACACTTACACTGCCAGCCGTCACCAACAGAAATAGTAACAACAATCAATCAATACTACCCAGCTATTTACATACAGAGCTTAACTTCCCATCTGATTGTGATGATGCAGATTCAGCATCTAACAGGATTGGCTGTGGTGATACCAAGTCGCAAGGTCAGCCCAGGCTCTAGTCCGGCTTGGCTGCAGCGTGGCTAGGCCCATGGTCTGTGCGCGCAAGCCAGCGCCTGTGGGCCTAGCTCCGCAGCAGCGCATTGGAATCAGGGTAGACAACTTCGTCGCCAGCATGGTCAAACCTAGCCAGACCATGAGCCCTACCGCCTCCGCTTCTCAGCCACCTAGCCGGCCCGAGCCTCCCGAGGCAGCGCTGATTGCTGCCGCCTACGCCGATCGCTCGCTGCTGGCAGACCCCGCCGTCCAAGATGCCGTCCTGCACACACTGGCGGCGCTAGATGCTGGCCAGCTACGCGTCGCAGAGCCACTTGCCGAAGGCTGGCACACGCACGTGTGGATCAAGCAGGCCATCCTGCTGTACTTCGCGCTGCGCACAGTCGAGCCTATCGAGGCCATGGGGCTGTCGTTTTTGGACAAGATCCCGGTCAAGCGCAACCTGCAAGCAGCGGGCATCCGTGTCGTCCCGCCAGGCGTCGCCCGCTACGGCAGCTTCTTAGAGCCCGGCTGTATCCTCATGCCCGGCTACGTCAACATCGGCGCGCGCGTGGGTGCTGGCACCATGATCGACACCTGGGCCACCGTTGGCAGCTGCGCGCAAGTCGGCGCCGGAGTCCACCTCTCTGGAGGCGTCGGTATCGGTGGCGTTTTGGAGCCGCCGGTAGCCAGCCCCGTGATCATCGAAGATGGGGCCTTTATCGGCTCTCGCTGCATCGTGGTCGAGGGCGTCCACATCGGCAAAGAAGCTGTGCTTGGAGCCAGCGTGGTCCTTACGGGCAGCACCCCCATTGTCGATGTACGCGGCCCGCAGCCCCGCATCACCAAAGGCTACGTACCAGCCCGCGCGGTGGTGATCCCCGGCACCATGCCTAAGCAGTTTCCTGCCGGACAGTTCCAGGTCCCATGCGCACTGCTGATTGGCGAGCGCACCGCATCAACTGATCAGAAGACCTCACTAAACGAGGTGCTGCGCACCTTCCAAGTCGCGGTATGACGCCTTCGCCCAGCACGCAAGCGCTGGCCGACCAGCTGGCCCAGCAGACGCTGGAGCTGTGCCGCATCCCTAGCGTTACCGGTGATGAAGCGGCGATAGCTGATGCACTGCAAGCACGCTGCCTGCAGCTTGGAGCCACGACCTCTCGCATCGGTCACACCGTGATTGCCCAAGGGCCGCTGCGGCCCGGGCTGCCGGTGGTGGTGTTACTAGGTCACTCGGACACGGTGCGCCCCGCCCCCGTGGAACAGCAACCGCTAGAGATCCGCGCCCAAGAAGGCCGCGTCTACGGCTGCGGAGCCAGCGACATGAAAGGCGGCTTGGCCGTGATGCTGCAGCTGCTGGCAAGCGCAGCGCAGCTACCCGCCGCCAACCTGCTGTGCATCTTTTATGATCAGGAAGAAGGCCCCGCAGCCCAAAGTGGCATCTTGCCGCTGTGTGCGCCGGGCGGCTTGCTAAGACAAGGGCTACCAGGGCTGGCGCCTCCTAGTCAGTGGCTGGCGTTTTGCCTAGAGCCCACCGACAACCAGATTCACGCGGGCTGCGTTGGCAGCCTACAAGCCTTGGTCACAGCCGTCGGCAAGCGAGCGCACAGCGCGCGACCCTGGCACGGGCACAACGCCATCTACGCCGCCCTGCCCCTGCTCACCAAGCTACGCGACACCGCCCGCCACGAAGTCAGCATTGATACCCCCGTCGGGCCGCTGCGCTTTTATGAAGTGGTCTCGGCCACGCAGGCACGCACGGAGAACTCCCGCAACGTGGTGCCAGACCGGCTGGTGCTAAATATCAATGCCCGCTTTGCTCCAGGTAAGTCCGTGGCCGAGGCCAAAGCGCAGCTTTTGGCTTTGATCGGCCCCGACTATGAGGTCGACGTTGTTGACGAAGCGCCCTCGGGTGCGGTGAGTCTTGCGCATCCGCTACTACAGCCGTGGCTACAGTCCGCAGGTCTGGTGGTGGAAGCCAAGCAGGCCTGGACGGACGTTGCGCGCCTGACCGATCTGGGTCTGCAAGCTGTTAACTTTGGTCCCGGCGACACCGCGCAAGCACACCAAGCGGGTGAGTCTTGCAGCATATTGGCCCTCCTCTCTAACTACGCAGCCTTTTGCAAGCTGCTTACGTAAGCAAATACCGCCATGAATCCACTGGTTACCTCGATCGCCCCTTCTGTGATTCGCGCCCTCAACGACCGCAAGCGGCCCACTGCCATTGACCTGGGCATGGGACAGCCGGTGTTAAAGCCGGCGATGCATCCACTGGTCCGCGCCGTGGCATGGGTGGAGCAGCACGGCTGTCCGTACTCTCCCAACGCGGGCTTTTTAGAGCTGCGCGCGGCCATCGCCAAGCACTACGGCTATCCGTATCTGTCCGAGGCGTCTTCTGTCTGCATCACCGTCGGCTCACAAGAGGCCATCTACCTTGCCATCAAAGGGCTGTTGGACCCTGCCACTGATGAAGCACTGGTGGTCACGCCCGCCTTTCCGGCGTACCAAAAGCTGTGTCACATGGAAGGTGCCGAGGTGCGCGAGGTATCGCTAGACCCCGCCGACGACTTTGCCCCAAACGCCGACACCGTGCTGGCTGCCATCGGACCACGCACGCGGCTGGTCGCCATCGCCTCGCCTTGCAATCCCACCGGTCGTATCTGGCCCGAAGCTGAGCTGCGCAAGCTCTGTGAGGGACTGCTGAAGTTTCCTACGCCGATCTATCTACTATCCGATGAGGTCTACTCAGAGCTGTACTTTGGCGAGCAGCCTCCGGCTTCGGCAGCTTCGTTTTATCCGCACACGCTGGTCGCCTCTAGCCTTAGCAAGAGCTGCGCGCTGACTGGGCTGCGTCTGGGCTGGCTGCTGGCTCCGCAAGAGATCGCAGCGACGATCTTTAAGGCCCACCAGTTTGCAGTATCGTGCGCCGACACCATCGCCCAGCGTGCCGCAGTCGAGATTTTTAAGACCCCGGGGCTACTTACCGAGCACCGCGCACACTATGCAAAGAACCACACCGAGCTCCTGCAGTCCCTGGCCGATACCGGGCTGTCCTACGTGCCTCCCGACGGAGCGTTTTACTGCATGCTGCGACTTCCAGAGCCCTGGAAAGACAACTCGATGCAGGCCGCACTGACCTTGATGGAGCGCCATGACGTCGTGGCCATTCCCGGTTCAGTGTTTGAGGCGGAGGGCTTCCTGCGCATCTCGTTTGTGGCTCCGCCCTCGGTCGTGCGTGAAGGACTGACGCGCATCGCGACGTTCCTGCAGGAACCCCTTAGCTAGCCGCCAGCAGCCAAGTGCGGCTACTTAGGTGGCCAAACAGGGTGCATTCCCAGCAAAAGTGCAGGCACACATGGTCCCGGGAAGCTCGGGAACTACAAATGTGCATGCTCACGTGCCCCAAACACGCTCGGGAACTACAAATGTGCATGCTCAGGTACCCAAAATAAGCTCGGGAACTACAAATGTGCATGCTCAGGTACCCAAAATAAGCTCGGGAACTACAAAAGCGCATGCTCAGGTGCCCAAAATAAGCTCGGGAACTACAAAAGTGCATGCTCTAGTGCCCTAAATAAGCTCGGGAACTACAAATGTGCATGCTCAGGTA
>JAGNNG010000372.1 GCA_017990795.1 Deltaproteobacteria bacterium | reverse complement strand
CGGCGCACCGTGGTCAGCAGCCGCAATCAGCGTCTTTTGAATCTGCCCCGGCGTCGTCGCATCCATCGGCTGCTCGCCGCGCTTCTTCAGGTGCGGGCTGACCTTGCCAATCGAGCGCAAGACATCTAGGCGCACCGTCCGACTCGAGTCCGCAATCGCGCCCCCTAGCACCGAGATCGCGCCGCGATATTTGGTGCGACCCAGCGCTTGCGCTGCGCTCTGGCGAACCTCGACGCGCTGATCTTTCATCGCCTGCCCAAGCAGCGGCACCGCGTGCTGCGGATCGACATCCCCAAGCATCGCCACTGCTGACTCGCGCACGGTCCAGTTTTCGTCGGTCAGCGCGGCCTGCGCCCAGGTCAGGTTCTGCTCGGCCAGCACGGCGGGATCACCGCTGGCCAGCTGCAAAATGGCGCCCGCTTCCGCCTGCCGCAACAGCGGACTTTTTTCATCCCCGCGCAAGGTCTTGGCAAGCAGGCCCGCATCTTTGCGACTGCCACAGCTGCCCATGCCTTCCGCTGCCAGCAGCCGCTCGTACGGCGGACGACCTTGCTCAGAAAACGCGCTACGCAGCACCGGCAGCGACGTCGGATCTTCCGCAGAGCACAAGAGCTGCGCCGCCAAGACCTGCTGCGGACCTTTCTCACCTGCGACCTTGCTCAGCAGCGTCTTGGCCGGCTCGGAATGTTGCTTGTGCAGCACCGCCGCAATCGCCAGCTGCCGTCCCACCGGAGTCGTCGCATCGCCCATCTGCGTCGCCAGCTGCTCCTGCGCCTCGGCATCACCGTGCTTGGCGCGACGGGTCAGGATCAGCAACACATCATCGGGCTCCACCGGTTTAGCCAGGCGCTTGGTCACCACTTTTTGCGCGGCGTGCGTCGCGCTCAGGTCCTCCAGCGCCAGCGCGGCCAGTAGCTGCAGACGCTGCTCCTCGGTGTCCTTGGCCTTGACCTTGGCTTTCGCCTGCTTCTCCAGCAGCTTGACCGCACTTGGCTCCCCCAGCCGCGCCAGGGCCTCAAGCGCGGCCAAACGCACCTTGGCGTCCTGCGTCTCTTCACTTAGCTTTTGCAGCGACTTGACTGCCGAGCGCGCCCCAATCTGCGCCAGCGCCGCCGCCGCCCTCGCCTGCACCACCGGGTCGGCATCAGTTAGCCGCTGCTCCAGGAGCGCCTGATGACGTGTATCGCGACTGGCCGCCAGCGCATCCACCGCCAAGAGCCGAGGCTGCACATCGCCATCCTTCAGTCCTTCCTGCAGCACGGTCAGCGAGTACGAGCGCAGCGCCAGCATATTGATCTCTTCGCGCTTGGGCGGCGGCGGCAGCGGACGCTGGACCACCGGCTGCTGTATCGGCTTGCTGTGCTTAAGCCACAGGTAACCACCCACGCCGCACATCACCAGCCCCGGCACCAGCGTCGCCGCCAGCCACAGCGCCCGCTTGCGTCGCGACTGCGGAGTCAGCGGCAAGTTCAGCGTATTGCCACTTAGCGTCTGAATCGCGGCCAGCTCGCGCGGCTGATAGTCCTTGTACCAGGCCGCGGCTTGCGTCGGCTCACCTGCTGCAAGGCGCTGCAGATCTGCGCTCAGTTCCTCGACGCTGGAGTAGCGCTCATTTGCATCCTTGGCCAGCGCTTTGCGGATAATAAACTCAATGCCCGCGGGCACATCTTCGTTGCGCAGCTTGGGATCGATGGCGGGCAGGATCTGCTGCAGGTGCGCAATCAGCATCTGGCCCAGCGTGTCACCGCGAAACGGCGGCGTGCCGGTGCTCATCTCGTACAGGATGACGCCGAGCGCGTAGATATCGGTGCGCTTGTCCACCGCCGTGCCGTTGATCTGCTCGGGCGACATGTACTGCGGAGTGCCCACCAGATACCCAGTCCGCGTCAGCTTCGCCTCCGTGCTGGACAGGTCCATCACTTTGGCCACACCGAAGTCCATGATCTTAAGCAGCGGCGGCTCGCCGGGACGCTCAACCAGGAACAAGTTGTCCGGCTTCAAATCGCGATGCACCAGCCCCGCCGCGTGCGCAGCGGACAGGCCTGCGCAGATCTGATTCATGATGGTGACGATGTTTGCAAACGCCATCTTCTGGCCTTGCAGCGACTGCGCCAGCGTGCGGCCAGTCAGCTTCTCCATCACGTAGTACAGGCGCTTGTCGGGCAGCTCGCCGATATCAAAGATATCGATCAAGTTTTGGTGGCGAATGCGGCTGATAAACTTCGCTTCTTGCAGAAAGCGGTCGACGGTCTCGGGGTGACTTGCCATCTCAGCGCGCAGGACTTTGCACGCGGTCTGATGGTGCAGCTGGATGTGCTCAGCGGTGTAGACCACACCCATGCCACCGCGCCCGATGATGTCGATGATCTTGTAATCACCGACGGTGATGCCAATGAGCGATTCAGCGTTGGAGCTTGCGTTCTCTGTCATCTCTAGCGGCGTTTCTCCCACCGAAGCGGGGGTTACGGTGCAGCGGTCTGGGTCGAAGCCGGAACTGGCTGACCGACTCCAAGTAGCGCCACCGCGGCAGTCAGCGCGATCTGTGGGTCTGCATCACTTAGCAGCGGAGCCAAGGTTTTTTCGTAAGCTGGAAACAGACCCGCACTGGCCAGCTGGCACAAAGCCCCCAGCGCGCGCAGTCGCACCTTGGGCTGCACATCTTTTAGCAGCGGCAGCAGCAGGCCAACTGCCCGTTTGTCGCCAACTTGCGCGAGTACTACCGCCAGCTCTATCTGGTCGCTCCCGGACGCCAGTTCTGTGGCCATGCGGAGATTTTCAGCGGCATTTTTTTGATGCGCCAGCGCCAGCACCAGCAGTGCTTCGGTCTGCTGCTCGCCACCAGCGGCACCACTCTGCGCGGCTGCTTGCAACTGGCTAAGTGCTTCTGGATCTTGCAGCACGGCGAGCTTGACCAACGCATCGCGACGCAGCGCTTTCAGAACCGTTCCTGACCGCAGTGCTGCTTCCAGTGCTTGTCGCAGCGGCGCCCGCGGAAGCTTGCCCGCCTCCGCCACCGCCAGAGCCGCTCGCAGTCGCGCCTCTGGTGTCGGAATTGGACTCTGCAGCATCGCCATCAGCACGCCCTGTGCATCGGGCTCACCGATACGCATGCGCGCCGCCGCCAGGTCCACCGCCATCGCGCCGACCTGCTGTCCCGCCAGTCCTTGCAGAGGCTCTGCCAGCAGTGTGTCGCCGGGCTGTCCCAGCCGCAGGACCGCTTGCAGCGCAGCGCGCGCGACACCAGGGTCGTCATCGCTAAGGCCCTGCGCTAAAAGAGGCAAATGGGCGCGCGCGCCGACGCTGTCAATCGCCTCCATCAGCATCCGCCGC
>JAGNNG010000371.1 GCA_017990795.1 Deltaproteobacteria bacterium | reverse complement strand
GGACGGCTCCACCACCAATGGCCGTCCAGAACCACCACTTTTTGTAAATCGGTCTGTTCGCTTCCGCTTCGGCATGACGTAGCGCGGGAGTGCTTGGAACAAGACTCAGACCCGGAGTGCTCGGGAGCAGTTCTCCTGTGAGCTGGCGTAGCTCGCCGGGGTTCAGATCGACTTGCACTAGAAAGTCACGGCTACCCGCAGCCGAGGCTTGGATGCGATGCGTTCCGGGCGTCAGCCAATAAGTAGGCTGCGCTGCTCCGCTGGCGACGGTGCCATAGTCGACTTGATCGATAGTCAGCTTGGGCTCAGGGCCGCCGACCGGCTGAACAAGCTGCAAGCGCAGGCGCGCCAAAGACGCCTGATAGCCACGCAGTCGCTTGCGTGCGTCCTCCAGACGATCAGCCAAAACCGCGCCCGGATCGGCTGTAGACACAAACTTGGACAGTGCCCTGGCGGCCTCTGGGTGCTTGCCCATCTCGGCGTAGACGACGGCAAGGTTATAGTCCAGGGTTGGGTCGGGATACAGCTGCTGGGCCAGCGTCAGCTTTTCCGCTGCACCTGCTTTGTTGCCCTGATCCATCAGCTGACCTGCCTCGCGAATCAGCTGCCGCGCTTGCTGGCGTGCGTCCGTGGGGGATGCGATCTGCGCGGCGGCCACCCCGATGGATGTGTCGGAAAAGCCGGAAGCGGTGAGCACGAGGAGCCCAAGGCCAAAGCCCACAGCAAGTGGCTGACACCCAAGAATCAGACGACGTTGGACGCGGTGTTTCATTGCGGCTGCGGAAGTTAGCACGCAGGCCGCTGCGGGGGTCAAGGCACAGAAGGACTACAGCCCCGCTACTTTCTAGTCTGACCACGCTGCATGCGGGGTACCGCTGTCGGTATTACTCAGCCGATCCAGGCGCAGCGTTGAGAGCAGGTGGTCGATAGCGGGCTGATGCAGCGGCAGCGCGTCGGGTCCGCCCACGAACAGCACTGGAATCCGGCGCTCGCCACAGTCGAGAAGCAGATACATTCGACCCTGGCCGTAGCCTTGCGATGGGACCGGTTGTGTCGACTTCGGCAGCCACCACGAGGCTGCACTCTCTGGTGATAGCAGTGGGCGAGACGGTCCTATTTGGGTCCACACCGTCTGAAAAACTGCCGGACCGTGGGCTAGCCGCAGCGTCTGTGGGTTCGTTCTTTTTTGTTCAGCGAGGCCAAAAGCCTGCGCGTTTGCAGCCAAGTCAGAACTCACGCCAGCAAGTAGCTGCGAGACTAGATCGCCCGCTGGCAGCGCTGGCTGAAGGACCACTAAAAAGCCATAGGTCCTCGGGTCTTGCGCGGTGGCTGGCTCAAGCACCGTCTGGGTTGTTGGTGCTGGCTGCGCGGTCGGCTCCGACGGCTGTGGAGACTGGCGCCAGCCCACTGGGATCTCAAACTGGCAGCGATACATCCTAGTTGAGAGTAGCATTCACTCAGCTGGTGTTGGGCACCGTGTCTCACCGCCGCAGAAATTGCCGCAGAAATTAATTGTGACTTCGGGCGCGAAGGCAATTGTTTCGGGCATAATCAGACGCTTTGATTGTTCCTGAGTGCGCGCGCTGCTACGCTTAAAATGCCGCGCTGGAGGCTAGCTGCGATGGACTATCGCGTATTTGAGCAACGCCTGCTGGATACGATTTTCACCACCGACGTACAACTTAGCCCTGCGACCATTGCTTTTCTGTACAAGCTCCAGGTTCAAGAGGCCTCGGATCTTTTGCAGCAAGCGGCGGTGGCAGGCCTGCTGAATATTGAAAGCGACGACGAAGGCAACATCATCTACGTCTATCCAAACCGGGTGAAGATGCCGGGCGGGAAGGCAGAGAAGTCGTCGACTAATGGCACCGGCGTGTCTTCGGGAAGCTCCGAGACGGCGCTGGCGCGACCGCGTGCTGCGGCATTGGCTGCGAGTGCAGCTGATACGTCGCTGGCTACTAGTGATCGCGGCGTCGACTCCGCACCCATGCTCGACATGCTGGAGGCTGCGGGCGGCACAAGCCCGGGCAGCAGCTCAAGCGGAGTCAGCGGTCAGACAACGCGCTGCCCGTTTTGTAGTGAAGTCATCATGGTCGGTGCCAAAAAGTGCAAGCACTGCCACGAGATCCTCGACTACACGATTCGTGAACTACGGGCACAGCAGCAGCAGATCAATCAGCTGAATCAAGCCACCCAGGTCAGTGCTGCGCTGGCTCCAATCACGCAGGCGCAGCGTGACAATCAGCTGCAGCAGTGGACGGCAACGTCCTCGACGCAGGCCGCACTGCTGAGCTTTTTTGTGCCGGGGCTAGGCCAGCTGTGCAGCGGTCGGGTGCCCGCCGGACTGTTGTGGATGATGTTTACCTGCCTGGGCTATGTCTGCTTTATCGTCCCGGGAATGCTGCTGCACATTCTGTGCGTCATCAACGCCACTCGTCAGCCGCAGCAGGCGCGCTAGCCGCTTCGTTGCCAGGTCTCTGCGATGAAAGCTCCGGTTCGTATCGCTGCTTGGGTGGTGCTGCTGCCGCTCGCGCTGGGTCTGCTGCTGCTGGTTGCTAGCGCTCTGCTGAGCCCTCGTCGTGCGGGTCAGGCTTTGGCTGCTGCGGTAGGGATTCCTCATCCGGCTGTGATTGCGCACCGAGGTCTGTCCTACTGGGCTCCCGAGGAGACGCGGGCTGCTTACGAGCTGGCCCGCGACGTCGGGGCTGACTACCTTGAAGTTGACGTGCAGCGGACTAGCGACGGTGTGCTCATCGCTTTTCACGACGACACGCTGGCTAGAACGACCAACGTCGCTGCTGTCTTTCCTGACCGTCGTGAGCGCGGACCTGAGGCGTTCACATATGCGGAGCTGGCGTCGCTGGATGCAGGATCCTGGTTTAACCGCGCGCATCCCGAGCGGGCCCGACCTGCCTACGTGGGTGCCCGCATTTTGCGACTGCAAGATCTGCTGGAAATTGCCAGCACCGGCTCGCACCGTCCCGGCCTCTACATCGAAACCAAGGGCGCCCAAAAGTACCAAGGTTACGAGCGCGAAATCGTGCAGCTTCTGACTACGCATGGCTTTCTAAGCGACTCGGGTGGCCCGGCGCGCGTCATTTTCCAGTCGTTTGTCGTCGAGAGCCTGGAGCAGCTGCGCACCCTGGCTCCCTCCGTGCCGCGCGTGTTGCTGCTAGAGCACGAGTGGCCCGCTGGGACCAAGGCTCCAAGCTGGGCCGCTCAGCTTGCCCAGGCCAAAGCGGTAGGTTGCGGCGTAGGTCCATCGGGCTACGAGGGCTTCCCGTGGCACACCGGTCCGGTGCATCGGGCGGGCCTCCTCGCGCATCACTACACC
>JAGNNG010000370.1 GCA_017990795.1 Deltaproteobacteria bacterium | reverse complement strand
GGGGGCCGAGAAGGCGACCGAGGTCGAGGCTTACGCGAGCTTGAGTCTTCGTCAGACACGAGGAGGTCTCCAAGAGGCAAGGGAAGGCCAGGCGGTTAGCACGAGTGTGCCCAGTACGCTACTTCACGTTCCAGTAGCCGTCACCATGTCCGTTTAGCTGCCTGCTGGTGATCGACTGCATATTGCGCGACTTGTTGCGTCCGCCGTCGAGCACGCTGAAGTTGGTGTCATCGTCGTTGACGCCGTTTAACACCATGAAGTGGCCTTTATACGCCTTGGACTTCTCGTACTCCTTGGCCGCTTTGGGGTCTTTGTTCGGAATCACGTTGCCGGTCTGGCCGACGATGTTGTGACCCAGGAACATGACCGGGATGCCGTTGTGCAGCGACTCTGCCGCGGCGGCGCGGTCGTCCAGCTTGTTGCCGGTGACGTTTGGCATGCTGCCATGCAGGTCCGCCATCATCTTGTCACCGTCGGTGCCGTTGCCCTTGACGCGACCGTGATTGGTGGCGTAGTCGGCAACCATGCGCGGGGTAATCGGGTCTTTTTTGCCCTGCGCGTGAAGCCCCTCGGGGTCTTCCTGATCGTGAAAGTCCAGCAGCATTGCCAGCGAGGTCGGTCCGCAGCCAGCTTCGGTCATGCTGGTGTAGCTCTTGTCCTTGCCGTATACCGAGCTGCCCCAGCGCTCATCAAACTGCTGGTACAGGTGCGTGGTGCTCAGCAGCCCCGTTGCCAGCGTCTTCTTTTTGGCAAGCAGCTCGGTGCGGGTCTTGGCATCCAGCGCCGGGTCTTGCAGCTGGGTGTTGATGTCGTTGATGGAGTTGCGGTCATCCCAGCGCTGCAGCGCCGTTTGCTGGGGCGCGTACTTGTCCTTGCTGGCTTGCAGCTTGGCGCGCTCGGCTAACAGCTTGGCTTGCTCTGGCGTCGGGTTCTTCGGGATCTTATCGCCCAGCTGCGCATTGATGGCGGCGATGTCGTGGTCAAACACGCCACTGCGCTCTTTCAGCGAGTCGAGCAGCTGATGCCGACTGTCGTCCAGCGAGCCCTGCGTGGTATCGGCATCGGCAGACTTCTCGGCCTTTTGCGTGTCCAGCGTCTTGCGGGTGGCGCGGTTGGCCGCGATCGAAGCGTCCAGCTGCGCGTCCAGTCCACTGCCATACGCTGCAACGGTCGGCGGAACCTTCGGCGCCACACCTTGCGGGCCCAGAAGACCAAAGCCCGGTCCGTCGGTCATGTGCCCAAACAAGCCACTCAAGGAGCCCATCCAGCCCGGATTGCCCAAAAGTGAGGAGTTCTGCGGATTGGCCACAGGTCCCAGCCACGGTGGGGTCTGTTCCGCCACCGCTGGTTTGGCCGCAAGGCTCGGCAGCATGGGTGGATGCCAAGCGGTGGTGGGCTTCACTTCGTTCTGCAGAGGCAATTCCATAGGCGCTCCTGGTAGGGCCGTGGGCCCACGAACCGTTGTCAGCCTCTAAGTATTCGGAGCGGAAATGGCGAAGTTGTCTACGTGCGGAATAAGGTACGCGCGAAGGGGTCTGGGGGACCCCCTGCGACGGCTTACATGACGGGAGTGGTAGTCAGCGGGATGACGGTGGGAGCCATGGTGGGTGAGCCAGACGACTCAATCACCGCGAGCACGGACAGCGGAGTCATGGTGTTCCCGACCAGGCCCGAAGCGACCAGCGACACCACCTCGTCTTTGGTGTCGTCCGCGACGCTTTGCGGTATTTCCACGTCCCAGCTCTGCTTGACGTTGACGCTGTTTTGCAGGCGCAGCATGCCGACGGGGATGTCCACGGTCTGTGGCTCTGACACGGCCCCGTAGCTAAGGCTGGCGATCAGTCGCGACATGCCCGCCAGCAGGTCCACATTAGGAGCCCCCGGGGCCGCATGGATCAGCCGCCACTGCGTCTGCCCCGCCACTTTGCTGGGCTGTGGCAGCGCCATCACAGTCAGTGGACTCGTCCCGCCGCTCAAGAGTCCCTGGGCAACAAGCGTCCAGCGCAGACCTGGCAGGAGCTTCAGGTTCAACGTCGCCAGCTTCGCGGTACCGCCTGCCCGCACCACGTTGACCGGGTAGCTACCGCCCGCCAGCTCGACGGTGGGCGAGGCGTCTTTATAGCTTAAGCTAGTAACCAGCTTGGTGCCGCTGCTGGTCACAACATCCACTGCTGGGGCATCGGGCGAGGCATGCAGCACAAAGAGCGAGGCCTTCGGCCCCTGATCCCCAATGGCCACAGGCAGGTCGATAAGCGCGCCCGTGGTCTCATCCAGGACCGACGCCGACAGGAACTTCTTGTCGTCGGCCAGCGGGCTGATCTCTCCAAACGCAATCACCGTCAGCACGGCTCCTTTGCTGACTGAGCCCGGAACCGTGATCTGCACCAGATCTGTTTGCGAGCGACGTGGCCGCAGCCCCAGCTTGGTCGTCGCTGGCAGCTCAGTCAATGACGAGAATCCCGAGACCGTGCCAAACCCAACATCTGTCAGCAGCGAGTTATTGCCCATCGCCAAGTCCACCTCAGGGGCGCTGGGCGCGGCGTGTAGCATTCGCACTTTGACGTTCAGGTTCTCGACGGTGCCAAAGGGCGTTGCCGTGACCTTAAACTGCGTCTTGCCGCTCTTATCAGCCAGGCGTCCCAGCGCCGTCAGCAGCGTGCGCGAGTCCGGCTGTAGCGTCAGCTCTGCGGCGAAAACCGGCTCGCTGGTGGCGGGCGATGCCGTCGCTCGCAGCTCCAGCTTGTGTACGCCCGGCGTGATCTTCACATTGCCAGACGACTTGCGATAATCGACGCTAATCTGCGTCTTCTTGGCGTCGACATACAGGTCCACCGCTGGCGCATCCGGCACCGCGTGAACCAGGTTGAAGATGGCCAGCTTCGGCGTCGGCGGATTATCGGTGACGTTAGGATTGACCGGCGGCTCGGCGCTGCAGCCCAGCGCCAGGATTACCACCGACAGCAACAAGGCAAGGTCCCTTCGCGATCGTAAGCGCATGGCGTTCTCCTTAGGCGGGCTGGTGGTGCGTATCGACTTTGCTCTGCGCCGACACTGCTGCGGCCCGCGTTAGCTCCGCGAGCATGCGATCCAGGACCCCGTTTACAAAGGCCGACGACTCAGCGGTGCCAAAGCGCTTGGCCAGCTCGATGGCTTCGTTGATGGCGACTCGTGGCGGAGTCTGCGGACAGCGCAGCAGCTCAAAGCTGGCCAGCCGCAGCAGGTTGCGATCGACCCACGACATCCGCTCCAGCCGCCAGTTGCGCGAGCAGCGGCTAAGCAGCCCATCAATCTCGCTCTGGTAGTTACTGACCCCACGCACCAGCTGCTCGCTGAAGAT
>JAGNNG010000369.1 GCA_017990795.1 Deltaproteobacteria bacterium | reverse complement strand
GCAGCTCATGACGACCCGCTGTCAGCTCATACGGAGCCCTCCGTATGCCATGCGCACCCGTCGTCATGGGCTGCCGCATGCTCGTCATGGCATGACCAGCGCTCGTCATCCGCTACGCACCGCTTGTCAGGTCATGACAAGCCGAATGCAGAAGCTGCGCACCGCTTGTCAGGTCATACCCAGCGCTCGTCATGGCATTACGAGCGTGCGTCATGCCCTGCTGCACGCTCGTTACGCCATGCCGAGCGTGCGTCACGCCATCCCCGTGGGTGCGCAGGCCATGCTGGCGGGTCCGTATGGCGTGCGCAGGGCTTGTCATAAGCAGCGCGGCCCTGCGCCCCAACAGCTTCGACACTCGTAGAAAGTGCCGACAAAAAGTGGCGAGCAGGCCTCCCCCCACTCCACTGACGACCATGGTGCCCGTCCGCCTGCTTAAGCCCCAACTAACGGCAGTGAGGACGGACGACGCGCTCCCAAAGCCGCGCCGTCGTCTTGCCGATACCTTGCTAGTTGTTCTGCGCGATCGCGGGATACAGCGAGATCTGCTGGCCATCCCCGATCGTCTCGACGCTGACAAAGACCGGCCCGGTGGGCGTCTCGGTGCGGTACAGGCGCGTCGGCGACTTGTCGGTAAACTCGGCAAAGGTCTTGTCGAGCTTGAGCAGCTGCCGACCCTGGGTCTTCTCTTTTTTCAGCTGCTCTGCCAGCGCGCCACTTACGGCCACGGGCGGCACCGGCGGAGGCGGCGGCGGCGCAGCCCCTGCTGCTACAGGCGGCGCAGGCGGCGCGGGTGGTAGCTTGGTCTCCCCCTTTAGCGCAGTCAGCACCGCAGTCGCAGCCACCTGGTCATTGCCCGGCACTTGCATCACTCGGCCCGCCCCGGGCCCCAGCAGCAGCGCCGACAGCGTCATCGGTCCCGCAATGGTCTTTTTCAGATCGCCGCCGGTCTTCAGCGTAAACGACACCCCGACGTAAGCCGACGACTGCCCGGGCGTCCAGATGGGGTCTTTGCCGACGCGGGTGAGCGCGCACAGGTGACGCAGCGGGTCTTTGCGACCGGCCTCGCACTTCATCAGCTTCTCAAACTTCTGCAGGATTTCGGTGGCGGCAGCGTCGGGCGGCGGCAGCGGCGCCGCAACCGGAGCGCCCGGTACCGCAGGAGCTACCGCGGCAGGCTGAGCCAGCGCCGCACCAGGAAGCAGGAACGCCAGCGCGGCGCCACATAGAAACAGCGACGGTCGAAAACCCAAGCTGCCGCTGCGTGCTTGCGGTTGGGCTGGCTCAAGAACGGACGAGAGCAAAGAGGCTGGACGCATGGGATTCTCCTCGACGGAAAGCTGGCGGTAGTACAGGGCGGCTATATTGCCCGAGACGCCGGCCCAGCTGTCAAGCGTGACCTTGCGCAACGGGGCAACAATTTGCCGCACCTGCCGCACCGCCTGCCGCTACGGCGTCGAGATCAGCAGCTTGAACCGCCCCGGACCGACCTTGGCGCGCAGCAGCAGCGAGTACGTCCCAGCCTGGGTCGGTCGCATCAGGTCCATCTGCATCGCCGTCGGGTTTTCCTTGCCGGGCTGAAAGTACAGGCCGGGCTGAAGCTCGGTGGTAAACGACTCGCGGCCCAGCATCTTGTTGTTGGCAGCGTCGATGGGAGCAAACAGCAGCGTAAAGTTTTGCACCGTCTGACGCAGCGCAAACGTGCCGTCCACGTCCCCCACCGGCTGCAGCTTAAAGTCCCCGGCCCCCGACGAGACCTCCAGATACGAGATCATCGCCATGTCATCGACCGTGATCGAGATGTGGTCTTTGTCGCCGCTGCCATCAAACGCCGTGATCACCGCGCGGCCTGGGTTTTTGCCGACCAGCGTGTAGTTGGTGCCGCCTAGGTCCACGACCTCGACTACGCCGGGCAGGTCGCTGCGCAGCTTCAGCGGACTGTTGTCGGCTTTGACTCCCGCTCGCACATCGACCTTGGCACCGGTGGCCAAGACCTTCTTTAGATCGCAGCCCTCAAGGTCGTTGTACGGACCGCCGCAGCTCTTGGCGGTGAAGGTGGCCACGCCCAGGTCACCGTCGCCGCGCGTGCCGCAACCAGCGCCCAGCGTCAGCGACCACAGCGCCACCGCAGACAGCAGCCAGCGACCACGCCCGGCCCACGAAACACGACGACTTAAAGACCCAGAACCAGCAGCAGAAAAAAGGTTCGTAGCGCTCATGTCGCCATCATAAGCCGGAGCGTGCGCAGCAGCAGGCAAACCCGCACGTGGCCAGTGCAAGAAACGCGCTGCCGCGGTGGTCTGCCAAGCAGCCCGGCTAGTCAGGTGTACTTTTGCTCGAATAGATCCATTGGTCGCCTCCGCCGTTAAGTCACAGCTCACCACATTTAGGCTTCGAGAGATGATGAGGTTTAGCGCTCAATATTGGTTAGCAGCCGTCCTGCTGGTCACAACCGGACAGGTGGCATCGGCGGCATCTAGCTCTGCCCGCATTGTCGTAACACTGCCGGATGGAACACCCGCTGCTGGCGCCATCGTGGAAGTCAATGGTTGCACCAAAGATGGGCGAGCAGACTTTGACCTGCCAGCGCAATGGAGCCAGGCGCCAGCACCGCGACCGGGGCTGTTTGCATGCGCACCAGCAACGCTTACAAATGCGCAGGGGGAAGCCACTCTTTCATGGATGAATGCTGACACCCACGCGCAGATAGGTGGGGCTACCGCGGTAGCGCTCATTCGCCATGCCGCCGCGCGGGCGGTACTGGTTGGGATACACCCGCAGTTACCACCGCTGAAGGTGCAACTGCCGAAGTCCTCCCGTCTAACGGTTCAGGTGAAATGTACTGAGCCCTGCCAAACCGAGCTGGAGGTACACGCACGCATGCTGCGGGGAGCAGTTCACAGCCGAGCAGCATGGGGACCCACGACCGGAACCACTAGCGCGGTCTTCGCAGATCTTCCGGACCTTGCGCAGCTGATGGTCTCTGCCTTGCTGACAGACTCTCTTGGTCGGCGCTGGAGTCGCCTCCAGGTCCTCCCTGAATCAGCTGCGAGCACTTCTTTTCAAATGCCGGCCACGACTGGCAGTTACCAAGTGCAGGTCGCTATCAAAAATGCGCCCGCTGCCAACATTTCGGCAAGCTGCCGCGTCGGCGATTGGAAGCTGATGATTCCGGGGATTACCGTCACTGCAGCTTCCGACGCAACGCTGTTGGGTTTAATCGGCGAGTGCGAAATAACAGCTAGCCATAACCCGCCCCACAGCTTTGCCTCACGCACAACAACCCGGTCCGTACGCGGTCCCGGCCTCACGATCCTACAGTTCAAATAGGGACTGTACTGAGG
>JAGNNG010000367.1 GCA_017990795.1 Deltaproteobacteria bacterium | reverse complement strand
GCTTGCAGCGCTTGGGTGGCGCTGCTGTTTATCGCCCTGCCTGCGCTGCGCGGTCACGTCGGTGGCTAGTCGCCGTTTTGTAGCCTAGCCCAAGGTGTTGTGTTGCCAGCAAGCGGGGTCGCAGCTGCCATCAGTACTGCCGTATCGATCCGTTTGATTGGGCTGGCGGCGGTCGCGTAGACTCGCGCTAACTGTCTAGCTCAGTCGCTCTGCCAGGTCATGCTGGCTGCACTGCGTCGAGCACGCTGCACAAGGACTCAAGCACGGATGAGCAACACGCGCCTCTTTAGCTTCGGAAAGAGCTTGTTTTTTGGGGCTCTGCCGGAGGATGTGATCTTTCCGTACCCTCGGCTGTCGCGCCAAGAGCAGGAGCGCACCGCCAAGCTTTTGACGCAGTTGTCCGAGCTAAGCCGGGAGGCCATCGACCCGCGCCAGATTGACGAGCAAGAGCAGATTCCCGCTGTGGTCTTGCAGCGACTGGCGGCGCTGGGCGTCATGGGCCTAAACATTCCGGCGCAGTATGGTGGGCAGGCGCTGTCGATGACGGCAGCGTGTCGGGTGCTAGATGCGGTGGGCAGCATCGACGGCTCGCTGGCCGTGACGCTTGGGGCGCATCTGGGCTTGTGCGCGGGGGCGGTGGCGCAGTTTGGCAGCGAGTCGCAGCGCCAGCTTTACTTGCCGCGCCTGGCCAGTGGTCAGGTGCTGGGCAGCTTTGCGAGCAGTGAGCCGACCTCGGGCAGTGACACGGCGGCGATTCGGACGCGCGCGCGACAGGACGGCGAGGAGTTTGTGCTCAACGGCTCCAAGCTGTGGGTGCAAAACGGAGGGCTGGCGCACCTGCACGTGCTGTTTGCGCAGACGCAGGTGCTGCGCGAAGGCCAGCACGTCGATCGCATCACCGGCTTTATTGCCGAGAGTGGTCCCGGTCTGCGGCCCGGCTGCGAGGAGAAAAAGCTCGGGCTTCGCGGCAGCAGCACCACCGCGCTTTATCTGGAAGATCTACGGCTGCCGCGCGCGCAGATTCTGGGTGGGCTCGGCGGCGGTCAAAAAGTGGCGATGGATACCCACAACCGCGGTCGTCTGCTGTTTGCCGCCGGCTGTATCGGCAGCGCGCGCGAGCTGATGCGACTGGCGGTCCAGCACGCTACCAGTCGTCGCCAGTTTGGGCGGCTCATCAGTACGCTGGGCATGATCAAGGACAAGATCGCGCGCATGGCGATCGACCTGTATGCCGCTGAGTCGATGCTGTATCTAACGACGGGGCTGATGGATCTGTACGACCACCGTCACCGGGGTCGCGAGTCGGCGGACCTCGACTACTCGCTGGAGTCGGCGTGCTGCAAAGTGGTCGCCAGTGAGATGCTGGGGCGGGTGGCGCACCATGCGATGCAGGTCGCGGCAGGCTGCGGTTATCGTCGCGACTATCCCTATGAGCGGCTGCTGCGCGACAGTCGGGCGTTTCAGATCTTTCCGGGCACCAACGAGGTCCTGCGCTGCTACATCGCGCTATTGGGGCTGGCGGCGCCCGGGGAGCAGCTGGACAAGCTCTCGGACGCCATCAAGTATCCGCTGCGGGGCTACGGCCTGGTCGTCGATACGCTGCTGGAAAAAGTGCGCACAGCCGCCTATGGCCGCACGCAGCTGACGCGGCACCATCCGCGCCTGAAGAAAGAAGCGGTCTACATCGAGGATGCAGCGGAGGCGTTAACGCAAGCGGTGGATCGCGTGCTGCGGCGTCACGGGCGACAGATCTCCGAGATGCAGTATGTCCAAAAGCGAGTCGCTGACGTGGTGATCGATCTGCTGGCGATGTGTGCGACGGTGTCTCGTGCCTCAGCCGCGCTGACCGAGCGCGATCTACGACATGCGCGGGGCGGCGCGGGGCTGACGGAGGCTGCGGGACAGCTTGACTCTGCCGAGCGGGAGCTGCGTTTGTGCGCAGGCTTTTGTGGCAAAGCCAGTGTGCGTATCCGCGATACGCTAGCGCGCTTTGTACAAAACGATGACGAGCTAATGAAGACCATTGCCGATGATTGTTATGTGGGTCGCCCCTATCCTCTAGACGCCGTCTTGTGATTTTGGCAGTCTTTCGTCGGCAAAAATCTCCGTGGTACGCTATTGAGTCCCTCCATTGTGAGGGATTGTCGCGCTTACTACTAGCCCCCGGAGATTGTATAAATGCCTACCGCTCAAAATATCAAACGACTCACAATCGCTTCTACATTGTCAATTGGATTAGTGGCTTTGGCCATAGCTTGTGGTGATACGACACCCACCAACTCTGTAGACATGACGACGACACCGCCTGACATGGCGATGGAGCCGCCAGCGGACCTGACGATGGAGACGGTGATCGTGCCGGTGGTGGCCTCGGTAACGCCGGCGTTTGTGCCGACGGCAGGTAACGTTCTAGTCACCCTCAACGGCTCGGGCTTTGTGCAGGGGGCGACGGTCAAGTTTGGCAGTCAGACGGTCACTACAACCACCGTCGGCGCTGGCGGGACCACGCTGACATTTATGGCACCCGCCAACAGCGGCAAGGGTCTGATCGAATTGACGGTGACCAACCCCGATCAGAAGTCGTTTACCAAGACGGGCGCGACGCTGGTCTACTTGTCCTCCGTCACGTTTGGCAACATGGTGGCGCTGGCCTCGACGGACAAGGGCCCGCGCGGTCTGGCGGCAGCGGATCTTGAGGGGGATGGTGACCTCGACTTGGCGGTCGCGTTTGGTGATGCCAACACCGTCGGTACCTGGGTCAATGACGGCACCGGCAAGTTTGCGATGAAGAATAAGCGCGGCGTTGGGACCTATCCGTTTAGCGTGACCGTGGGTGAGGTCAATGGCGACACCTTCAAGGACATCATCACGCCGAACAAAAGCAGCAACAGCGTCAGTGTTTGCCTGGGGGCCGCCGCTGGCGACTTTGCTGCGCCCGTCAACAACACCACCATGGTCGGCACCTTCCCGCAGTCAGTTGGTGTGATGGATATCAATAACGATGGGATGGCAGATCTGGTGGTCGCGAACAATGGCAGCGCCAACCTGTCGCTGCTAATAGGCAGCAAGAGCGCAACGTTTAACACCGCCGGTACTACGACCTTGACCGTCGCGGCCACCCCATACGGTCTGGTCACGGGAGACTTTGACAAAGACAAGAACCTGGATGTCGCCGTTGCGCATGCGATGCCGCTGGCCAACGCCAACGTGACGACGCTGATCAATCGGTTTGCGACCATATCGCCGTTTTTTAAGACCGCCACCACCAACAAGAGCGGGGCCGACAGTCCCTACAACCTTGCGACCGCTGACTTTGACAAAGATGGCAACTTGGACCTGGTGGTGCT
>JAGNNG010000368.1 GCA_017990795.1 Deltaproteobacteria bacterium | reverse complement strand
CCGGACGGAATCAGGCGACCGCCGCGTGCGTAGTGCGCCAGCACGTCCTCTAGCGTAGCCAAGCTGCCGTCGTGCATGTACGGCGCGGTGACGGCGATGTTGCGCAGGCTGGGGGCGCGAAAGCGACCGCGATCCCGGTCTTTGCCGGTCAGCTCGTAGACGCCCTGATTGCCGCTGGGATAGGAGCCTTTGGCGTCGAGGTTATACAGGCCGTTGTTGTGAAAGTTGGCTTCATCAAAGGTGGTGTTTTGGTGTACGGCATCGGCAAATAGAAAGCCGCCGTGACAGTGAAAGCACTCTAGGCGCTCGGAGAAAAACAGGTCCATGCCGCGCTTGGCGGCGTCCGAAAGGGCCGCCTGATCGTGGTCGTAGGCGTAGCGATCGTAGGCCGAGCGCCCCGAGACCAGCGTGCGCTGAAAGCTCGACAGCGCGTGCTGGATGGAGTGCAGCGAGATCGGCTCCGCTTGCTCTGGAAACGCCTCGGCAAACAAGCGCTGATATTGGGGCTGCGCGCGCAGGCGCAACAGCAGCTCGTCTTCCTTTCCGGCCAGGCCAAGCTCGACCGGATGCTCGCCAAACAGCGGCACCAGCGCTTGCTGCTCTAACGAAACCAGCAGCGGATTGGCCCAGGTCAGCGACGGCGCATAGACGACATTGGCCAAGCTCATCGGCGAACGTGAGTGCAGCTCTCCGGTAGAGCCCAGACCGAGCGCGCGGCCATCGGTGAAGGCCTGCTCTTGCTTGTGACAGGAAGCGCAGGCCTGGGTGCCGTTGCCGGACAGGCGCTGGTCGTAAAACAGGAAGCGGCCTAGCTCGACCTTCTGGGCCGTCAGGAGGTTGTCGGTCGGAATGCGCGGCGGCGGAAAGCCGGGCGGCAGCGGCAGCACCTCGGGCGCAGGACTGCTGCACGCAACCCAAAAGCTCAACAGGACTGCCCAGACGCTGCGCATGGTGAGGGTTATTCTACGCGAAACAGCTTCTGCACACCGGCTGCGCCGCCGCCGTACGGAAGGCCCACGCTGGCAAACACCGGCCCGCAGTCAGCAGTACCGGGAGACGACATGCACTCCATGCTCTTGCCCAAGTCGGTGCCAGAGATCAGGGCGGCGACATCGACCACGATGCTCTGGGTCTTGGGGTCAAAGCCGTCGAGCGCGATCTCGGGGCGATTGGGACTGCTGCAGCTTTGGACCTGACCGCTGCCATCTTTGACACAGCCGGTGCTGCCCAGATGCACGATGAAGGACTGGCTCGCGGTGGTCTGCCCCTCGACGCGCAAGAACTTGTAACCGGACTGCCACGCCCAAAACATCGAGGTCAGGTTCAGCGGACTGGCTGCCGTGGCCGCATCGCCATGGTTTTGCGCAAACGGCACGCCCACTTTGAAGCGGATTCCCTTCCACTGCCTGCTGCCATCGGGCACCACGCCGCGCAGCTGGGCATTGACCGAAGCGGTGCCGCCACATGCGCCGGTCTTGTCCTCAAAGTCGAGCAGCGCCACGGTCTTTTGCTGCCACTTCTGATCCTCCTCGAGCTGCAGCGGGACTTCGGTGCCGCTGGTGTCGACCAGGCGCAGGTCGTGAACGTACAGACGGAAGTCGGAAAACTCTGCGGTGGCTGTGGCGCCCAGGCCCACGCCGGAAAACTTCTGATTGCAGGCAAACGGCTGGGTGCCCACGCGCGGCTTAAAGTTTAGCAAGATGGTGTTGCTGGTCGTCGGCCCCAGATCGGCGGCTTGCATATCGTCGTTGTCGCTGCCGGTGCCGTGACTGTGACCGTCCATGCAGGCTGACAGCGGGCCGCAAAGCAGAGCAAGTGCAAGTCCGGTGGTGATACGAAAAGTGGTCATGCGGTGTTCCCTCGCGATCGATTAGACGAGACGGTGGCTGGGATGGTTCCGATGACTGCGGTGATTAGGTGCTGTCATCGACCAGCCTGCGCTGACTTTGCCGCTGCGAAGGGACCCCGAGCAATGCGACAAGTTGTCGCATCCACGATGGCTTCTGCGAGCGGCGCTAAAACGCCAGCGTCGCCCCCAGCATCGTCAGCTTCCCCGACAAGCTAACCCACGGTGCCCAGCGCGAGTCCGGCACAAAGTAGCGATAGGTGTCGCACACCGCGGGCACCAGCAGCATGGTGCCAATCGCCCATGGTGGGACTCCCAGCGCGCGCGCTGCGGTGTTGACGTCGCTCTGCGCGGGGCCGATGCCGGCAAAGCCGGTGACCGCGTAGCCCGCCGACAGCAGCACATGAAACGCCAGCATGCCCTTGAGCAGCGGACGATGGTGCTCACGCAGGTGCGGGTCGATGCGCAGGATCAGCTCGGAGTAGATGTTCTGCATCAGAAAGCCCGCCTGCGCGATGGCGTAGCGCTGCTGGTTCGATTGAATGTTGGTGGGCTGGATGGCGAAGAACGGAAACGGTCCCAGCGACACTCCGACGACGGTGGGGCGCGCATCGCTTGCGACATCGAACAGGAGGTGGCTGCCTTCATGCAAAGCCAGGCCCGCGCCCGCGCCTAACAGCAGCCACACGTAGTCGGTAAAGCGCCGAAAGTCGGCCTCCCCAGGCTTAGCGTAGGCAGTCCGCGGCAAGAGCAGCAGCAGCAGCAACACCACCAACACACCGCGCGGCCCCTTGCGCTGCGCCCAGCGCGACTCCGCTCCCGGCTGCGCCTGCTCCCGGCTCATGAAGCCGCTTGTTTGCACCATGTCTTCGGGCTTCACACACTGGGCGGCTGTCGGTCAAGGCGGATGGTCGATGGCAAGTGGTGCGCGCGGCACAAGCTCAGCCTAGTTGCGCTGCCAAGCTCAGCTTTTCCGACGGAGCGAGCGGTACTGTAGCTGCAGTCAGCTCGTTACAAATTCGCTTCTCTGCGCGCGGCAGCTGTGAAAAAACCAGCGCATGGCAGAGCAGTTTTCCCTTTTTTCAGGCAGCTTGGCGCAGTTTGCACCGGTCCCCAAAGAGTCGGCAGCAGCGACGCGCGGCAATCGCACCAGGGCGCAGATGCCCAGCTTTGACGGACAGCCGCAGCCCGCCAAGCGCGGACCGGCGAACGTCTACTTTGGGACTAGCTCGTGGACTTATCCGGGCTGGCAAGGCGGCGTGTACCGCGACGTGGAAGCCTACGGCAAGCGCTTCACTGAGCTTTCGCTGACCGAGTACGCGCGCGACCCTCGCTTCCGCTGCGCCGGGGCCGACAACTTGTATTACTTGCCGCCGGCCTCGCGGCTTTCACTGCTGCAAAAGTACGCGGCGCAGCTGCAGAAGCTGCCCGAGCCGATCCTGCTGTGCCCCAAGGTCTGGCACGGCGTCACCGTCCATCGCTACACCCCGCTGCAGCGCGA
>JAGNNG010000366.1 GCA_017990795.1 Deltaproteobacteria bacterium | reverse complement strand
ACACGGGGATTGAGACGGGGCCTTCTTCGACGGGAACAGGGCAGGCGGCACTGACCAGCTTCCTTGACAACCTGGAGATGCTGCCCGGTTATTTTGTGCAGCGTTTTTCTCGACGCACCAAGAGCTATCACTGCCGCGAGTGCGGGGCCGAGAACTACTACACGCAGGAAAACGAAGTCGACACCACCATGGTCGCGGATATGCTGCGCCTGGCTGCCGTCGGTGCTTTCGATATTTTGGTGCTGATGTCAGGCGATGCCGACCATGCACCGGCAGTAGAAGGCGTGCGCGCTCTGGGTCGTCAGGCGTACGTAGCAACCTGGGGCGGCATCGGGCTGTCGCGGCGCATTCGCCGGGCGGCTTTTGATCACATCGATCTGGTGGACTCGCTGGAAGAGTGTGGTCGTTCGTGGCCGACCGAGGATGGCGAGGAGTATTCGGCGCCGATCCTGGTGCCGGGCCAAGCCAGTGTGCCGTCGCCGCCAGGCAGCTTGCCGGATTTGTCGCAGGTCGATGGCGAGCTTAGCAGTGAAGGCCGCACCGTCTTTGATGAAGACGACGAAGGCGCCTCCGAGGTTCTGCTCGACGAGGTTCGCCGCGCCGAGAGCAAGTTTCCGCTGGGCTACGTGGGCGTGAACTTCTTTGTGACGCGCTGGCAGGCCAGTCAGCTTGATCCCGATCCAGACGCGCGCAGGCGCATCATCGACCGGCTGGTGCGCGAGGAGCGCATCGAGCTTTACACCACCGAGGACGGCACCAAGGCGATGCGGGTGAAGCGCGCCCCGACCGGCCCTCTGTTCCCTCCTGCGCTTCCGATCTCGGGCGGCCATGGCTAAGACGTTTGAGACCCCAAAGGGTACACGCGACTTCCTTCCCGAGGAGATGCGCATCCGAACCGCAGTCTTTGAGCGACTGCGGCGTGCTTTCCGCCTGTTTGGCTTTGACGAGCTAGACACTCCCGCTTTTGAGTATCTGGATGTCCTGACCCTCAAGGCGGGACCGGCTGCCGAGCGCGAGATCTACTCTTTTGAAGACAAGGGCGGTCGCAAGCTGGGCCTGCGCTTTGACCTGACTAGCTCGACGGGGCGCTTCGCGGCGTCGCATGCCGAGCTGAAGCGGCCCATCTATCGCTACCAGATCGGCAAAGTGTGGCGTTATGACCGTCCCGCTGCTGGTCGCTATCGTGAGTTTTATCAGGCGGACGCCGACATCCTCGGCAGCTACTCGATGGACTGCGAGGTCGATCTGCTGCTGCTGGCTACGTCGGTGTTGCGCGAGTTTGGGCTGACTGACTACAGCTTCGTCATCAACCACCGCAAGATCCTGGAAGCGCAGCTGCGACGTGCGGGCATCGTGCCGGAGAAGAAAGCCGATGCGCTGCGGGCCTTGGACAAGTTCGACAAGATTGGCCGCGACGCGATCATTGCCGAGGCTGAAAACTACGGCATCGCGCGCGAGGCGTTCGGGGCGTTTATCGCGCAGCTCGGCTTGGTGACGGAAGGGGAGCCGAAGCGCGACAACCTCGCGTATCTGGCTGCGACCGAGGCTCTGCTGGCCGAAGATGCCGAGGGCAAAAAGGCCGTGACAGAGCTCCGCTACATCGTCGAGCGCGCCACCGAGCTGGGCTTTGCCGAACGACTGGTCGTAGATCCCACGTTAGCCCGTGGTTTGGACTACTACACCGGCCCCATCTTCGAGGCCAAAGCCCGGGTCGAGAAGTTCGGAACGGTGCTTAGCTTTGCAGGCGGAGGGCGCTACGACGACTTGATTGGGCTTTATGGCGGCGTGGCGCAAGGTGCCGTCGGCTTCTCGTTCGGCGTCGAGCGCCTGATTGAGCTGCTCAAAGAGCAAGTGACCGATGCCGTGGCGCTGCAGCGGCCAGTCCTGGTGGCTCCGGTGGGGGCAGGGCGCAGCGCTGATGCAGAGCGTGTAGCCACGGCTCTGCGCCAAGCTGGAATTCCAGCGCGCCTGTCTTTGGGGGCGACAGCTCCGGGCAAGCACCTGCAGTACGCAGAAGCAACGCACACCGACTGGATCATCTTCGTCGGTGAGAGCGAAGTGCAAGAAGGGCGCTTCCCCTTAAAGCAGCTCTCGACGCGCACCGAGGTGAAGCTGACTGCTCCCGAGCTTGTCGCGCACCTACACGAGGCCGGGTTAAAGCTGACCAGCTAAGGGTCTGTAACGTAGCGCTTTACACTTTCGTGCGGCGGTGTTTCCAGTCGGAGCACCGCCGCTTTTTTTTCGACGCTGTCCTGTCAGCTAGGCTGGGCTAGTGGTGTGTAAAGTGTTTAGTTACACTTTACACGAATTGAAAACTACAGCACCACGGGCAGTACCACCAGGAACGTTGCGCCGCCGCTGGGACGGCTGCGGACCTCGATGAAGCCGCCGTGGTTTTCGACGATGCGCTGGCTGATGGGCAGGCCCAGGCCGGTGCCGCGCTGCTTGGTGGTAAAAAACGGGATAAACAGGCTCTTCATGGTGCTGGGGTCGATGCCAGGGCCGGTGTCTTGGATGCGGATCTCTAAGTGCTGGGTAGGTCCGCCCAGGCGACCGCCGTGGCGTAAGCCAGTGCTGAGGGTCAGGCGGCCACCGCTGACGGCGCTGCCTGGACTGTGTGGCTGCTCGGCCATGGCCTGGACCGCGTTTAGTGCCAAGTTTAAAAAGACCTGCCGCAGCTGCTCGGCATCGCCTCGGGTGGGCGGCAGTTCGGGGAGGAGCTCTAGGACAATCTCTGGGGCTGGGACACCGGGGTGCGCCGTCAGATACTCATCGACCAGGGGTCGCAGCAGCACAACGATCTTGCGCACCACGTCGTTTACATCGAGCTGCTGCATGTCGCCGCGAAAGGGGCGGGCATAGTCCAGAAACTGCGACACCACCCGGTTTAGGCGCTTGGTCTCATCGACGATGATGTGCAAAAAGTCGCCGGCATCTTCCGGTACGGTGCCGTCGGGCAGTGGGGCGATAAACTCGGCGGCGCCCTTGATTGCGCCTAGTGGGTTTCGGATCTCGTGCGCCAGGCCGGCGGCCATCTGCCCCAAGGCTGCCAGGCGGTCGCGCTCTTTCATGCGCTCGTACAGCTTGGAGTTTTGCAGCGTGATGCCAAGCTGCGCAGCGATTCCCGACAGCACGTCGAGCTCCGCACCGGCAAATGCGTCGCTGGTGCGCTCGTCCTTGATGCAGAGCAGTCCCAGGAGCGTCTCGCTGGGCGCAAAGGACTCACTTGGGTCGATGCGTGGCTGGGCACCGCTTGGGCTGGCTGGACGAGGGCCGCGCTGCACGTCGGTGACCTTACCTGCGAAGATGCCGATCACGGCGCCCGCATGAAGTTCCACGACGGTGCGAG
>JAGNNG010000365.1 GCA_017990795.1 Deltaproteobacteria bacterium | reverse complement strand
CGTTTCTAACGGAAGCACCGAGCAAGCGCGCATTTGCGATCGTTGGCTCCGGGGAACTGGCGGCGCTGGATCAGGCGGCGCACGAGCGCAAGCAGCCCTACTTTGTTGTCGACGATACCAATAGCCAGTTTCTGCTGGTCTCCAACCAGCTGTCGTCGGGAGAGTCGGACTTAAACCCGCTGCGTCGGCTGATCTCAGACCACGCGCCGATGCCCAAGCACGTCGTAAGCGCGGTCTTTGAGGATCGCATCGAGCTGCTTGGCTACGACCTCCCCGACGAGATCAAGCGTGGCGAAGAGGTCACAATTCGCTTGTACTATAAGACGCTGCAGCCGGTGACGGGCAGCTACAAGGTGTTCCTGCACTTTGACGGCGCGGGCAGTCGCTGGAACGGGGATCACATCCCCAATGGCGGCAAGTTCCCGACCAGCTACTGGGCCGCTGGCACCTATATCACCGACGAGCATCGCGTGACGACTAGCCGCTTGGCCCAGGCAGCGGGGTATTATCAGATATTGACCGGCTTCTGGCCTGGCGGGGATGGCGCTCGCATGCGTGTAACGCAAGGCGCACACGAGCCGGATCACCGCGTAAAGCTAGGCATTGTTCGCGTGAAGTAGCAGCCAGTCAGAAGCAATCGAGGGGGGGAAAGCGATGGAGCTTAAAGCGCTATCGGAGATCGAGCTACGCAGCGCAATCGGGCCGCTCAATCGAGCGCTCGCCGGACGTACGACAGGGCAGCTGGCTTCGAGTGTCCTGACGGTGGCTGCGCTGCGCGAACGGGCCGTCTTGGGGCTTCTTGCGGGGCCGCTGTCGCGCTGCTTGGTGGTCGGCGGTGAAGTGGTGGGGGCCTGCCTCGTCGAGCGGCTGGACACTGAGGCTCACATCACGGCGCTGGGTCTGGACGCACTGGCGCAGCAGCGTGGAGGCGGGCGCGCGCTGATCGAGGGAGTGCTGGCGGCGCTCTCTGCGGCGAAGGTGCAGCGGGTGACGGCTTGCGTCTCCGACTTTGACTCAGCGACGATGCAGCTGCTGCAGGCTGCGCACTTTCAGCGGCTGCGCACGGTGCAGCGGTTCGTGCTGGCGGGGGCTCCGACGCTGGAGCTACTGACGCCTGAGCTGGTGGTGCAGACCGAGCCGGTGACGACCCAGGCCCAGATGCCACCGGCGCGGCTGCTAGCGCGCAGCGTGACGTTGGCCGAGGCACTGGACGTTCTGGCTCAGAGTGCTTTGGCCGCGCCTCTCCCTTTTTCCCAGCGCCCCGATGTCTTGCGGAAGCAGGCGGGTCGGCTCACGTGCATGGCCCTGTTTGGCAGTGACGCTGCTGGGACGCAGCAGTCCGTGGCGCTGGCGGCAGCCATCACCGATCGCGAGCGCAAGCAGCTGCTGGCCATCGGTGGTGAGGCGGCACAGATGGCAGCGCTGGGCGTGCTGCTCGGCGCTCGCTATGGCATTACGCATATGGATCAGCTACCGGAGTCCGACCCCGCTGGCAGCGCGCTTTTGGCGGCGGGTTTTTCCAAAGCGGCAGTGCAGGCCGAGCTGGTCTTGTCTCTCGCGTCCTAACCGGTCGGTCGAGCTGCCGTCGCCTCAGCGCTCAATCGCGCTTCTTCTGCCCCTTCACTTACGTCAGCGCAAAGCGCACCAGCAACGGATGCGAGTCAGTCGCCGTCATACGTCCTTCCTTGCTCACGGTCATGCGGCTCATGGCCAGCTCGGTGTCGTGGGTAAAAAACAGCCTGCCGCCGCGCTGGGCTAAGTCGCTGAGCAGCGCGGTTTTTTCATCGATGAGTAGCTCTGGGTAGCGGTCGTAGCCCATCGTCATCGGCAGGTGAACCCAGGCCGCGCCCGGTACCAAGTCTCCGGCGAAGACCACGGCACCTTCGGGGCTGTTACCAAAGACCTCAGTTAGCAGCAGGCCAGGGGTATGTCCGTCGCTGTAGTGAAATCGCAGGTGGGGCAAGGACGGCTCAGAAGTGGTGCCTTTGGGCAGCACCAGTAGGCGACCGCTCTGCTCTAGCAGCGCCGGTAGCTCGGGAATAAACGAGGCGCGATCGCGAGCATGGGGATGCTGAGCCCGCGCGAAGGCTTCTGCTCCGACGACAAAGCGGGCGTTTGGAAACAGGAGCCGTGGTGGCTCACCCTCGGCGTATGGCGCAAGTAGGCCGCCGGCATGATCGAAGTGCAGGTGCGATAACACCACGTCGGTGATGTCCGCGTCGGAGAGCCCGACTGTGGCCAGAGAGCGCAGCAGCACGTGCTCAGTCTCCACGACGCCAAAGCGGCTTTTTAGCGGTGGCGAAAAGAAGGCGCCAATGCCCGCTTCCAGCAGGATGCGACGACCGGCCACCTCGACGAGCAGCGAGCGGCAGGCGAGGGCGATACGGTTCTCGGAATCGGCGGGACAGAAGCGCGACCACAGCGACTTGGGGGCGTTGCCAAACATGGCCCCACCATCTAAGCGCTGCGAGTTTCCAAGCAGTGAGGTCAGTAGCGGCGGTGTTGCGGTTGCAGTCATCAGCGAAGCCTCCTTCAAAGGCAGGCAGGCGCATTGCCCAATTTGTGGCGAGGCTGCGCCCAGTTGTTCCAGCAGCCTACACAGAAACCACGGGCGCTGCTTGACAGCCGCTGCAGGAACTCAAATCATGAAGTCATGTTGAAAACGATTTTCAATTGCAGCCGGCTTTGGCTGATTTTGGTGGCTCTGGTTTTGCTGCGCTCACAGCAGGCCTCAGCTGCCGAGCCAGGTGTGACGGACGCTGCTCGCAGTACGCAGCAGGTGGCGGCGCTACTGGACTATGTTGCGGCGGACTACTCGCACGCAGTGGCAGACGGAAAAGTCCTGGACGAGAGCGAGTATGCCGAGCAGCAAAACCTGCTGGCCGAGGCGCGCAAGCTGGCCGCTGTGCTGCCGGGCGAGGTCGGGGCGCAAAAAGCTCTGCTGACGCAGGTGGATGCGGTGGTCTCGGCTGTGGCGCAAAAAGCCAGTGGCGCGCAGGTGCAGGCGCAGTGCCGAGCGGTGCGGCAGACGCTCAAGGATGCGTTCCAGCTGCGCATGGTACCCGGGGATGCGCTGTCTGCGACCAGTGCTGCGACGCAGTTTGGGATGTTGTGTAGCAGCTGCCATGGCGTAAGCGGACGTGGCGATGGGCCGGCGGGTAAAGCGCTGAAGCCGCCACCGGTCTCGTTTCACGACGCCGAGCGGATGTCAGAAGTGGCACCGTCTCTGGCTTTCCACACCCTGACGTTTGGCATTCCCGGCACTTCGATGGCTAGCTTCGATGTGCTGTCGGCGCGCGATCGCTGGAACTTGGCTTTTTATGTGGTGGCGCTGCGACATGGAACGCCAGGG
>JAGNNG010000011.1 GCA_017990795.1 Deltaproteobacteria bacterium | reverse complement strand
GTGCGGAACAAAAAGCCCAGCGAGATAAAGCCCAATGCAATTCCAGACAGCGTCGACAAGAGCGCTGCTCGGGGCGTTATTTTGCGGATACGCTCGGCAACAAGTGAGCCGGCCAGCGTAATCACCGACGAGCCCAGGCATGCCAGCAGTCCAGCTTGCCACGCCGCCCGAGCTGCTTGATCAACAGTCTTGCCCGCGGCCAGCGCTTCGTTCTTCGTCGGCAGCATGACCAAGAACACATACGCCAGCAAAGACACGGTGTTGATGCCGTAGGGCAGGGCACACACGTCGGTGCGTCCGGTGGCTCGCGCTAGCTGCATGGCTTGGCGGGCGTAGAAGATATTGCCTACCAGCAGCGACAGCGCCGCGCCCGGTAGGATGCGCCCGTAAAGCAGGTCCTCGGGAAAGCCCAGGACGAAGCGACACAGTGTGTTTATCAGTAGCAGCTGGACCAGGTTGTCCAGTGCCAGACCAAAGAAGCCGTCGATGTCCCCTCGGACGAACCAGCGCATGCAAAGCCCCGCCAAGAATTCACTTTCCAGAGTAAACCAAAAGCAGCCGCGCCGGATACCCGGATCAGGGGCTAACTTGCGACGTCAGGTCTGCTGCTCAGCCGCGCTTTAAGGCCGCCGCTAGTTCCTGCCGAATTAGGTCACCAATTTTGTCTGCAGCTACAGCAGGTTGCGCTTTGGCCGCCGGGGCCGGGATTGCGGGCGCACGTACTCCTCGCGCCTCTGGTCCCAGACCGGCTTTGCGCCGAGCTTCAAGTAGTGGGGGAATCAGTGCAGCGGGCAGTGGCTGAGGTCCACCCAGAGGCCTTGCCAGCAGGTAGATTCGTGCCAGGTGCTCACACAGCTCTAGCCTCAGGTAGGCTTGTTCGACGCTGTCGCCCCAAGCAAAGACGCCGTTCCCGGCAATCATGACGACATCAAACCAGGGCGCATACGGCTCCAGCATCGCAACTGCAGCTGGCCCGGGAGCGCTGATGGGTACGACGGGAACTTGTGGGCCAATTGAGACGACAGCTTCGGCTAAAAAAGGCTGATCCAGTGCTAGGCCGGTAGCGGCCAGAGCCGTTGCATGGGGTGGATGAGCATGGATCACCGCCTGCACATCGGTGCGACTTTTATATACGCACATATGCAAACCCAGCTCGCCGAAGGGCTTGCTGCGACCGGTGATGCGCTGACCACTGCCATCCACGATCAGGAGGCCGTCCGCACTGACTTCAGCCTTCGAAGTTGCCGTGGGTGTACACAGGAAGCGGCCATCGGCAATGCGGGCGCTGAGGTTTCCGTCGTGGTTTGCAACCCAGCCTCGGGCATGCAGACGCTGACTGTAGTCGACCAGCTGGGCGCGTAGGCGCGGCTCGCTCATGGCTGCTGCACCGTCACTTGGTCCACGATGCCGACAATCAGCGAGCGAATGGGAACCTGACTACCCATTTTCAGCAGCTGCCGCACACCGTTGCCTTCTTGCATAACCAGCACGAGGTCACCGACGCCCGCTTGCACGTCGTCCACAGCCAGAAACGAGCTACCAAGGTCGCCACCGCGATCGTCGACAGGCTGCACGACGAGGAGCTTGCGGCCAGCGTAGGTTGGGTGCTTGGCCGTTGAGACGACCGGGCCCAGGACTCGGCAAAGCTTCACGGCTGCACTCCCTTGACTGGGGCCGACGTTGCAAAGTGACGGCTGGCGGGTTCCGCATCCGCATCTTTGGTGCTGACCGCATCGACGATACCCACGATGGCCGCATCAACAGGGACGAAGAACGGGTCCAGCGCCAGGGCCGCTTCACGAGAGTTGACGTAGTAAATCAGCTCGCCGGGTCCGGCCTGCACGGTGTCGGCAGCCACGATGGGATCGCCGACCTTTTTTTGCCCATGATCCAGCGGCTGAATGAGCAGGAACTTAACGCCTTCTAGTCCCTCGTACTTGCGCGTGGCGACGACGGTTCCGATGACACGGCCCAGGTTCATTGGCCGCAACATAGGCGAGCCGCTTTAAGGCCGTCAAGCACCGTCTAGCGGCGGTCGTGAATCTTGTTTGGTGGGTCTTTGGGCCGACGCAAGTGATGCGTGGTGTCTGACGTACTGGAAAGGGCCGATGTGAGAGGCTGCTGACTAGTGATTCTCGGGCACGACCAGGGTTAAGACCATGCCGCCGATAAGCAGCGCCGATAAGCCGTAGCCCGGTGCCCACAGACGCACCGTCGAGATCACGCAGTTCTTGCCGTCGTTGGCCGGATCTTGGCAGGCCGTCCCGGCAGCGTTTAGCGAGTAGTTTAGATCCAGGCGCTTATCTAGCGCCGTGAGCACCACCGAGGCTGCCAGCGTTCCAAAGCCAAGTGCTCCGAAGACTCCAGCGATGGCGCGGCGCTTTGTCGACAGTCCCTTACGGGGAGGAAGCTGAGACGGTGAGATTGGATTCAAAATCGGCGAGGCAAGCTGGGATGCAAGCTGGGCGTTCGTTTCGGCGCGCGCGACGGCTGTGGGCGGTGCAAACGGCGGTGCAGGCGTTACTACAGGCACCGCGACGGGCTGTTGCTGAGTGGCAGCTGCAGGAACCACAGCTGCAGGAACCGGAGGGCTTACAGCAACCGGTCGCAGCGGAGCGTTTGGAGGGGCTGCAGCATCGAGCAGGTTCTCAAGCTGAACCAAGTCTGCAGTAGTCTTGCGGTGCTGTAGCAGCAGATCGCTGGTGGTGTTACTAAGCACAATCCCGAGCTTGGTCTCGTCGCAGTCGATGCACAGGCTCTCGGTCTCTTGCTGCTGACGACGGCGCGCGTCGAATAGGCGCACGATCACGCGCAGATTTTTGTTAGGGCCAACGGACTGTACGTCGCCGCTCAGGAGCAGACTTGCGCGATTGTGCTCAGCCAGCTGGGTTAGGCACTGATCGCGACGGCAGCGACGCTCGATATCGGTCAGTGTTACCGACTGCATCAGGTCTTCGCCCCGCTCTAGCAAGTGCTCAACCACTAGCTGGGTGCCGACGCGGTCAATGCC
Source organism: Deltaproteobacteria bacterium (assembly GCA_017990795.1). Lineage (GTDB taxonomy): Bacteria > Myxococcota_A > Polyangia > Palsa-1104 > JAEUJZ01 > JAGNNG01. The sequence continues at coordinate 9,472 of JAGNNG010000011.1, read as the reverse complement.
GCCAGCACGCTGAATTCCTAAAAAGAGCAGCGGAGAGCGCTCGGTGGCTGGAGCAGGGGCTGACTGGGCTTGGGCTTGCGGGCTCACACACAAGGCTACAAGCGCAACCAACACAGCGACGAGACGGCCACGCAGCAGCCCGGTAACTGTGGGCTCGTGGGACTGCTGGTTTCGTGACGCTACACCGCTTGGATTGGTCCGTCCCTGCATCGCTTGGCTCATGTGTACTGTGGGATAAGATACACCGAAAGCTCGGCGGGCGTCGCGGCGAATCAATGGATGACCTACATTCGCCCAGTGCTTTTGGACCCAATTGTGATCGAAGCACATCGACCTCACGCTCGACGACGCCGCGAGCGCTGTTCGCCTTGTCGCCGAGCGTGAGGGCCGATGTACTTTGTGCAGGTTACGAGCCGCTAGCGGAAGCTTCGGACGTAGCCCATGTACTTATTCCAGTCCCAGCCGGTGCCCGGATCGGTGTGGGTGTTAGGCGGCGGAACCTCGGAGTGGCCGATGATCTTGGTGCGGTCCACGGCGATGCCGTAGCGCTTGGTGATAGCTGCCGTCAGCTGACCGGAGCGACGGTACATGGCGTCGGTATACCAGCGCCCCGGATCCGACTTCCAACCTTCATGCTCGATGCCGATCGACGTCTGGTTGTAGGTCCAGTTGCCGGCGTGCCAGGCCGTGTGGCCTTCAGCGACCATCTGCGTGATATCTCCGTCGCTGCTGCGGATACAGTAGTGAGCCGAGACCTGTGATGCAGGGTTTTTGAACCACGAGATTGCACCGTCGTAGCGGCCTTCCATATCGTGAATGATGACGCGGCTGACTGAGGCGCCACGGCTTGCGGTGTAGTTGCTGGAACTTGCCGCATCCCACTTGATTCCAGACGGATACGCGCCGCCTCCGGTGCCTGACACTTTTTCTTTGAGGAAGTTTTCGTGGCTCCAGCCCTCGTTGGTGCCGTGGCGCACTTTCCAAAAGGAAGCGGTCGGTCCGCCGATGATGCTGACGGTCTCTCCTTCGGGGATGGTCTTGATTACGGAGTAACCGGTGCCCGCGCCGGTGCGCATGTTTACGCCGACGCCACCGGTGTTAAAGACGGTCGCTTGACCACCGACGGCCAAGGAGGTGATGACGTAGGTGCTGGCGTACTCGCTCTCGTCGGCGGGGACGTTGTTTTCAAGCTGCCCGCCACAGCCGCTGGCCACCATCGACAGACCGAGCCCGAGCCCGGCAAGAACGATGAAGTGCTTGGATCGCATGGGTATCTCCTAAAGAAGTGGGGTAAGTACTTGGATCTGTTCTTCTTTAGGACTTGATTCAGCAATAGACATGCCGAGCTTGGCAGTCGATAGCGCCCACCCGGCTGCGCTGTGAGCAGGCGGCTTCGTTGCTGTTATGAGGTGGGGGATTTTCCCCCAGGCGATGTGTGCAGCCCGCGGTTGCTGAGAGCTCTGCCCTGCGGACGACGCGCCAATATGTTGCTAGTCCGCGAGGATGGGGTTACGGCTGAACTAGTACCGATACTCGACCCCGGGCAGGCTCCAAGTCTTCCACTTCTGCGGCCCCCAGCGATAGGGATGTGGATGCTCCCGTGGCCACATGGGTGAGGGTCACCGACAGCCCAGCCGCACCCGGGTTAACCCGTGCCGAGACGGTATGTTGTGCGTCAGGCGTGGTGTCTAGCCCCGCCAGCAGCGCCTTACCTGACCACAGCGCCTGCGTATTGCCAGTCAGATCGCTTCGCAGCAGCGCACTCTGCGGGGTTCTTCCGGCTGCATCTGCCGAATACGATGCCGAGGCTACAGTCGTCAAAAAGAGCGTGGCTTTCTCGGGTGGTGTGCGAATTGTCGTTGCTGCGGCAATCGGTGGTGACTTTCCAAGCACCAGATCAAGTGGTGCTCCAGCATCGCGAAGTTCCACGGTTTTTAGCACTGTGAAGCTGCGTGTTGAGGTCTCCTTGTCGACCGCACCGATTTGAATCGCCAACAGTCGAGTGGGTTGATGGCCACCAAGCCAGCTGCTGGGTCGATCGCCAGAACTTAGCCACAGAGTCTCACCGTCTGACGAGAACCGCAGACTCTGCAGCAGCGCCTGCTTTTGTTGTGGCAGCGCCGAGACTTGGCCTGCAGCTTGGGCGGTGACCGCAGTCCGTCCTGAGCGCAGACTGACAAACTGCACCACGTTGCTCTCTGCAATCGGCAGCGCGAGCAGGGAGCCATTCGGACTAAGCGCCGCATCGTAGGCCGCGCTGCAACCCTCGGGCAGTACTGACGGAGGCCAGGCTGCAGGCTGGCGCGCTTCCCGAATGTCCCACAGGGTTACCTGGTCAGGACCGACAGCTGCTAGTACCGGCGCGCCCTCAGCGGACAGCAGGCTATGCACTTGGTGCTGGACCGGACGTGTGAGGTGTAGCCGTGGGCCCTGCGGTGCTACCAAATCCACGACTGAAATACGGTCATTGCCGCTGTCATCGCGCTGCAGGACAAAAGCCGTGCTGCCATCTGCTGATAGCGCAACCTTACGCGCTCCTGGCACCGCGAGCGGCGTTCCTACCGCGGTCACGGCCAATGACTGATCCCGCTCGCCACCTAGCTGGACGGTATGCAGCCGACCGTGTCGGGCATCTAGCACTACTGCCAGGCGTCGAATGCTCACCTGTGTCTCGGCGCGCTTGCCGCCAGCTTCAACCCAGAGCGTCTGGGGTCCCGACGGTGTTCCGGTAGGCAGCTGCACGACGATGCCGCCACCTTCAGTGCGCCAGCGAACTTCGGCGGCTCGCGAAGCAATGCCCACCGTCGGTTGTTTACCCAGCCCGCTGCCTTCGATTAGCAGCAGCTCACCCACTGTTAGCACGCCATCGGACTCGGCGACGAGCGGGCCAGCCTTACCGATGTGGGCAGAGCCAAGATCGCGCACGCGCTGGATACGCGGTGTGCCCTCTCTCAGGGTGACGATGTCAGTGGGATCTAATACCTGCGGCCAGCTGCCAGCGCAGCCGAGCAATGAGCTTGCGACGCCAGCGACGAAGCAGAGACCGGCTGTGCCGAGCATCCTACGCGTGTTCTTATGCATGGGCGCAACATCGCCGCGCCAGCGACAGCTGTCAACGGTCAACCGCTGCGAAGGTGAAGCGCTGCCGTTGGTCTCTATTTAAGTGGAGCGGTCTAGCCTGCGGTCGACTCTAAAAAGCGTGCCACGGCACCAAACAAGACCTCGGGGGCCTCTATGTACGGGACGTGACCGCAGCGGGGGGCGCGGACTAGCTCGGCCCCTGTTAGCTCGGCAATCTCCTCCGAGCTTGCGATCGGGATCACGTCATCTTCGCCGTGCACAATCAGTGTTGGCACCGCGCGCAGTCGCGGCAGCAGCGGGCGGATATCGTAGTGCCCGAGGCTGTTCCAGATCGCTTCTTCCAGGCGCTGCTGCACTCGAAACGGCGTCAAGGTCAGGGCCTTGCGTGGATCGACAAAGTAGCCAGCGACCGCCAGTGCAAAGCGCCAGTGCCGCGCCGTCTCTGGAGAGACGTTTGGTAGCTGCGCCATAAGCTCGGTGCGCAGCGCGACAATATCGGGACGGGAAGCGGCTGCTGCCATGCGCTTTTGCAGCTGCTGGCGATACTCAAAGTGAGACGGCGCAGGTGCGATGAGGACCAGGCGCTCGACGCGCTCTGGATAGCAAGTTGCGTACAGTAGAGAAAGCAGCCCGCCCCACGAGAAACCGCCCAGCGACAGTCGCTGCACACCTAGCAGCCGACGTACCGCGTCCACGTCTTCAACGTGCGTTTGATAGCTTGCAGGTAGGGTGCCCGTATCCAGCGGAGAGCGCTCAGCACCTCGTTGATCGAAGAAGACCACGCGCCGACCCGCTCCCAGCTCGGCGAGGTGGTCCAGCTGTGGACGCAGATACTTAGAGTCCGCACCGGGCCCGCCATGCAGCATCAGCAGTGGGGGCCGTCCGCTCGGGGCTGGTGCGTCAACGAAATCTACGTGGAGGTGGGCGCCTGGGACGCGCAGCAGAGCGTAGCTCAAGCAGTGCGGCTCTTTAGGAAGGAGGCGATGGGGCGCAGGAACGGCGCACTGGCGGCTAGCAAGTAGGCGCTACTGATCAAGCCCAGCTGGTGAACCAGTGGGAAGCCGAGTAGTGCTTGATGCCCCATCGGCAGCGCGACATGGCCATGACCCGATAGCAGCATCAGAGGCAGCAGTGCGCCAACGACGCCAAGCAGCATCACTCCCCACGTTCGCAGCAGCAGCAGACCGCACAGTCCAACTCCTGCTAGCAGCAGCATCTCGCCCGTCTCTTCACGCGGAGCTAGCGCCACCAAGATCAGCGTCGGCAAGCTCGCAGCTGCACGGGTGACAGAGGCGCGTACTCGCTCAACTCCGTGCTCGTCTAGACGAAGCAGCTCCCGCCAGCCGGGCTTGAGGTCAAACTGCTGCGCCAGCTTCTGACCTTGCAGGAACAGTGCGATCGCGCCGTGAGTCGCTCCGTAAAACAGCATGACCGGGTCGATCGCCTTCTGCGTCACCATGCCCCAGCCCGCCACCGTCAGACCGGAATAGCCAAGCCCAATGGCGAACCAGCGCGCCCAGAACCAGTCGGCGGCCAGCGCAAAAAATGCCACTCCATACGTGCCAGCCAGCGCTGCAAAGCACAGCCACCAGCCTCGGACTTCGGGCTGATCTGGGGGCGCGTTGTACAGAAGCAGCGACAGGAGGCCGTACATGAGCATGTAAAAGGTCAGGCACAGGATTGCCAGCGCTTTGCGCTCACCAGCTAGACCGAACGGTTTGTCGAAAAATGCCATCGGGTACCTCGGAACCACGCAGAGTGGTTGTAGACGTTGCTGTCAGTGGCCTGGATGTTACGGCCAGGCGGCTTTGGCTGGGTAGCAAAGCTGCGCTAGCGACTTGCAACCCTACCTTACTGCAACGCCGGACAGGGTGCCGCGTGAAACTTGCCTTCAATTAGCTCTAGCCGACGGGGAGTCGCGCTTGCTGAGCTCGTACACTGAAACGTGCCATCGAAGCTAACAAACGGGTCGGCAGCGTTAATGCTCATGTTGCAAGTCAGCGCCTGTGCCATGTCGCTGGTAGTCAGCGCCGTGGGGTTTTTGCCAACGCCGCGATCGTCAAAAGCCAGCGGCAGTTGGAAGTCCACGTCCGCGATTCCCTTGGTGCGAAAGTCGATATTTAGCGAAGGCTGGTTGGCTGCGGTCGCTGAGTTTTTCAGCGTAATCGTGGTGCTGGCGACGCCTTGCGCTGCCACAACTTTGATGGTCTTGCCGACTCGATCGCACAGACCTAGCTCGGGAGCAACCGTCAGTGTCATCGGCTGATCGCCAGTGCCAGTGCCGGGCGGTGTGACCGTGTAGCGGAAGCTGATGTATTCGGTGGGGAGCATCGGCGTACTGGTTGGGCTGCAACCAGCGATCAGCCACGTAGCCGCCACCAGAGACCCTAAGGCTTGTGTATATAAGCGTGTTCGCATGGCCTACACGGTAACCGGAAATATCTGCAAAGTCACGTGCATCATTGCGCCGATGATATCGGCATGTGGGGACTCGGATGGGGTTGTAATACTTGAGGTTATGGTTGTATCAGCTGTGAGAAACTGAGCGACTGCAGCATCGGTCTGACGCTGCTTGATTGGACTCGATGTGCTCATATGGGATGGGCGCAGAAAGGTAACCCCGGTTTTTATGTACATAACTGCGAAATTAATCAGTGTTTTCTGGAGTGTGATTCATAACATGCTGATAGAAATAGATATTTTTAGAATGTCCGATTTTGATGTGGGCTAACTGCGATGATTAATTGGGCATTGGACTGTCACATAGTGTAATGACGGGATAATGCAGCCGGGCGCGGCGATGCAGAGCAGCAGTGGCTGCGCCGAGCGAACGTGCAGCCACTGCTGGTGGCTACGGAGCGCTGGGAAGATGCGGGCGAATCACCCACAGAGGCCGCAAGGTGCTGGTACACAGCTGAACCACGACTTCTTCGCCGTCAAACGCCAGCCCAGAAGCCAGCAGACCAAGTAGTTGATAGGCGGCCTTGGTCTCGGCGGTCAGCTCGGCCTTATGCAAAAACGGAGTGGCTACGCGCATCACTACAGTCGCGTCTTGCGGGCTGCGCTTTTGCAGGTGAATCAGTCCCTCGTGCTGCCCCAGATCCGAGCGGCTAAGGAAGTCACCAACGGTCAGCGCCTGCTGCTCGGTCACTGGATCTAGGTAGTAGACGGACAGCTTGCCGATGCGTAGTCGCTGACCCATGCCGATTCCGAGGACATGACGCAGGGCCAGGGTGCGCAGGCTCTCGGGCTCGGGGTCTCCGCTTTGTGCCGGATAAGCAGTAGTGTTTTCCGTCCCTGCTTTGCTGGATTCCGCCGAGGTTCCGCCTTGAGCAAGCGCGGCCTGCGGCATACCAGCGGCCTGCGGCATATGAAATCCCGCCACCAGTGCTCCCGTGCCCAAAAGAGCACAAGTGAGCCACAGCCACCGAGTCGTTCTCATTCCGGCTTCGTCCCCCTATTAACCGGAAGCTCGTCAGAAAACATCGCTTCGATGGTACCACGCTGCGCTCTCGCTTCAGCGGGGCCAATTGGCTGCGCGCGTAGGTCTGCGGAATGACTGAATTGTGCGCAGTAGCAGCAGGCGTTAGCTTGGCTGCTCGGTCCGGGCAGACCCCGCGTGGGCTGCGGATGCAGACCAGTAAAGTGGCTCCCAGATCGGCTGACGATGCGGCGCAGTTAGAGGTCCGTGCGGGTCTTGGGCATCCTGGCTGGTACCAGCGCGCTGGTCCTCCCACGAGGCCACGCGTATCGCCACTTGCTGCGAGAACACCGACAGGGCCAGCCCCGCCAAGATGTCCACTGCATAGTGCCAGCGCAAAAACATCGTTGCGATGATGATGTTTAAGACCGCAAAAGTTAGTGGTACCCAGGTGTAGCGAAAGGGCGCGCTGCGACGATGGCGGATTGAGTGCAGCATAAACAGCGTCGGCAGCGCAGTATGCAGCGACGGAAAAACGTCGAGCTTAGCCCCCGCAGAGTTCACGGTGTTTTGTACTGCTTGCCAAAACCATCCGCCATTTAGGTCCGTCTGAAAGCGCAGCGCGGCCACCGGTCCTGCTGCGGGCACCAGCGTGTAGCCGACGTGGCCCAGCGCCGCTATCAGCATCGCGGCAAAGAGCAGCTCTGCCATCCGAGGACCACGATCGAGCAGGGCAGAGCCAAGGACGTGTAGCACCATCAGCGTGAAGTAGCTGTAGTAGAAAAAGGCGAACCACTCGACGGTGGTCGTTGATACGTACGCTTCCCACAAGCGCGCTGGGGTATCGGCGAGCAGCGCTTGATCAAGGCGTAGCAGCGCATCGTCCAGCAGCTGCGGGCGCAGGGCCGGCAGCACCACCCGCAGTGATAGATATGACAGCGGAATCGGCGCGATCATCCCCAGTCGATACAGCAGGGCGCGCGCACGTCCTGGCGGCAGCAGCTCACCTCGGACTAGGACGATCGTTAGCAGCGTGAAGCTCAGCAGCAGCAGGGTTAGCAGGCGACCCAGGCTGGCATTTGTGCTGGCGGGGGCGCACAGCATGCGCACAAACATGTACGCGTGAAACAGCACACAGCACACGTCCTGCGTCGCCAAGTTTCGTAGGAATCGAACCAGCCAGCGCGAGACTTTCATGCGCGAACCTTACTCGGTTTGCAGCGCCCTGACAGCCGGGACTGTATGACACCGTGGGCGCGTCACAGCCGTCTGCCTAGAGCGACTGCCTATCTGCTACCGTGGGCAGTGCTGGAATACCAGTAGTTCCTCGTCGTTACGCGGCTACAGCTTTGCGACGAGTAAAACTTTATTAGCTCCAAATCCGAGGGCACTGCGTTTAGTCCCGATATGAATGCTCTGCAGCGGTTCTATTCTCTGGGGCCTTGCGGCGTATCCCTAACGCGGATGCGCTGGGTGGCGCTGTCGCAGTTTCCTCGACCTTTGGTTCCTCCGGTAGCGATTCCGATGCCACGTCCAAGACCGATTGCCCAGTAAGAGCGGTGTAATCCTCCGCGCCTAGTCTAGTAACAGCTTGGATCGAGTAGCTCCGGGCGATACTCAAAGTGCATGGTGTCGTAGTGATACCAGCGGCCTCCCCAGATAAATCCCTCTGCTTCAAAGGCATCTACGATGGGCTGCGGAATCTGGTTTTGCCAGCGCAGTGGCGACGGAGGCCGCTGCCAGCGCCAGTAGTGCGAGCGCTTGACGTTGATGTCTAGCGACACGCCGTAGGAGTGCGCGCTGCGCCGGTTTGTGCCCGCGATATTCCGCCAGACAAAAGTCCCTCCCAATCCCTCCAAGTAGGGCTGCAGCGATGGATCTTTTTTCGTAAGCTCCGTCAGTCTTGCGCGCAGTCGCACAAATGCTGGCTCTACCAGTCGATGGACGCGTAGTCGGTGCCCAAACAGCAGAAATGCGACCACAGGAATCTGCTTTTCAGTCATTCCGTAGCGTGCAGAGAAGAGCGCATCAACCCGGATTCGTCCGGGGTCTTCCTGCTCGCTTGTCACAGGTTTGATGGGGCCTTTTTGATAGCGCTGCGTAAACATATCCTGCAGGTCGGGAGTCTCTAGTAATGCCTCTGCTGACTTTGGTTTTCCGTCGTCGTATGGCAGTGCTTGACCATTTGGCAGGGCTGCCCAAAGAACTCCATCTCTGTGCTCTGCTTTGACTCCGTAGTAGCGCATCAGACAGCGAAAAGAGGGCGGTAGGGAATCCTCCTTTTCTGGTTCAGCTTCTGCATTTCTAAGACCCATTCCTAATAATGAAAAAGTGATTAGGAGGAGAAAAAGGAATCCTCCTAACGAAGCTCTTGTTGTCTGAGCGCTGCGTGCAAGCCAGCGGTAGCGTAGCCGAGGAGTCATATCGCCAAAACCTAAGTGCCCTTGAGGATACTATTTCCCGACGGGGCTGCTGACAATTCAAGAAGGACCTTTTCACTGGCTCCTCCCTTCGCTATCCTTGGCGTCGCATTTGGCGAATTTAGCCAGTGATTATTAGCTCCTTGGCTCTTGATTCATAAAAGACCTTGACCTGGGCAAAGCCCTCGATAGCGGAGATTTCAAGTATGGCAGTGGTCAGTATCAAGACAGCACTCTCGGGCAGCATTGCCGTGGGTAGCGAAGTTACAGTCCGTGGCTGGGTGCGAACCCGTCGGGACTCCAAAGCCGGGCTGTCGTTTGTAAACGTCAGTGATGGCTCTTGTTTTCATCCGATTCAGGTCGTGGCGCAGTCCTCTCTTGGCAATTACGAGAGCGAGGTCAAGCGACTGACCGCTGGCTGTGCGGTGCTGGTCACGGGCACGCTGGTCGCCTCGCAAGGCCAAGGTCAGAGCTTTGAGATGCAGGCCACGCACATCGAGATCGTCGGCTGGGTCGACAATCCAGAGACCTACCCGATCCAGCCCACGGC
>JAGNNG010000364.1 GCA_017990795.1 Deltaproteobacteria bacterium | reverse complement strand
GATCTCCAGCATCGAGTGAGCGGTCTCCAGCTGCGACAGCATCAGGTTGATGACTTCCTGGTCGGCGGCCATGGAGCGCGGGGCCTGCGCGGCCACTTGACGAGCGAGCTGCAGCCACACCCGCTGTGCATCTGCCCGACGCTCGCGGATTTCTTTCTGCAGGTGATTCAGGGCTGGCTCGACTGAGGTCGGTGCGCTCTGCAAGACTGCAGCGAGAGCACGTTCGCGCTCCTCAATGCTGCGAATCAGCTTTTGACGCTCACTCTCAGGCAGGCTGCGCTCGAGCTGCAGGCGCTCTGACAGGCCCATGACCTGCTGTCGCAGCTCCTGACGCTGCTTGTCGGTCCGCGTCTGCTGAAGCTGCATCTGTTCCTGCAGCATTGCGACTTTTAGCTCGCGCTCGTCCTGGCTGCGCTGGCAGTCGTGCAAAAAGTCGCGCATGGCCTTAAATTCGGCAGGCCACCCCGTCGGCCAGCAGTGGTGGGCTAGCTCATCGACGTGCTGGCCCAGCTTGGCCACCATGGCTTCCACTTCCTGCGACAGCTCTTCGATTTCCTTTAGCTTGGCGGGCTCGCTAAGCACGGATAAATCGTCGGTCGGCGAGAGCACGCCGGGGTGAGAGAGCACCAGCGTGGCGGCTCCTTGCAGCTGCATGGTGCCGCGCTGGTCGGGGCCGAGCATCAGGGTGCGATTGCCATTCCACTGCTCGTCGGGGGGAATGGTGATTTCCTGCATCGCCTGCGTCGGTTGCTGATGAAAGATGCTGGCCAGGGTGCGGTTTGGCACCAGCGCTCGCAGCTGCTCTAGACGCTGAGCCGCTTCGGTGGCGTTGGGACGCCGTGCCGGATTTTTTTCCAGCAGCTGCGCCACCAGCTCGTCTAGCTCTTGTGGGATGGCCACATCGCGCCGTCTCTCAGAAAGCAGTGCGGGCACCGTCTTCAGATGTCCCTGCAAGACCGCCTTGATATCGCCGCGAAACGGCGGCTCGCCCACGATCGTGTCATGCAGCATGATGCCCAGCGCATACAAGTCCACCGACGGCATCACCTCGCCCGAAGTGGTAATCATCTCGGGCGCGATAAACTCGGGCGTTCCGATTAGCTCCTCACCGATGCGGGTCAGCGGCGGCTGTCCAACGATTCGAGCGACGCCAAAGTCGAGCACTTTCACCCAGTCGGCTTGACCATGAAACGTCGTAAGTAAGATGTTTTCGGGCTTAATGTCGCGATGGACAACGCCCCGCTGGTGGGCATGCTCAAGTGCGCGCGCGACCTGAATCGCGATGTCCACGGCCTGGGCGGGCATCAGGTTGCGCGTCCGACTATCGACTACCGCCTGATAAAGCATCACACCTTCGACGTACTCCATGACCAGATAGGGCTCGCCTTTGTCGGTCTGGCCGTAGTCGTAGATGCTGACGATGTTGGGGTGGTCCACGCTGCTGGCGACGCGTGCTTCGCGGAAAAAGCGGGCGAGGGCGCGCTCGTTGCTGACGAACTCGCGTCGCAGCAGCTTGACGGCAAACGAGCGCTTCAGGACGTTGTGATTGGCTAAGTAGACGACGCCCATGCCCCCTTTGCCCAGGCGTCTCTCGAGGACGAAGCGGCCAGCGATAGCGCGTCCAACCAGGGTGTCTTCGGGCGGAGAGCGTAGCGCTGTGTCCAGCAGTCGGGTGCCATCTTTGGGGCAAAAGAGCTTGGCATCGCCGGTGTAGACGGTGCGACAGGACGGGCACTCGCGTTTGCTAGACATTCGTCATGTGCGACGCATAGAGCATCGGCTGGACGATGGTATCACCGATTTTTAGGTCGGCCTATGCCCAGGGAGCGATTTGAAGCGGAGGCAGGAGGTGTGGCGATGTCGGTGGGATTTCTGCGGGGCCGTCGCTTGTCATACTTGGCTGACGCTGCCCGGCAGAGATGTCGAAGCTGTCGCGAGGCTACGGCTACTTGAACTTCTTGGATGCCTTGGCCTTGAGCCGGCGAGCCCGACGCGAGGAGCGGGAGACTGCGGTGCGGGTGCTGCCTGCTGCCTTGACGCGCTTGCGTCGCTCAGACTTGACGAAGCGGACGTGGGACTTAGAGCGGGTTTTGACCTTGCGCTTGGTTCGAGCCATCTGAATTCTCCTTGTGAGTCGTGAGTGTAGTGTTTGAGCGATTTTTGGTTGGCCGTGGTCGATGGCGAGACGGGATGCCTGCGATAGACCGTGTGCCTGACTTTGATTTTTTAGTGGCCTCGACGCTGTCATTCAGTTCGAGTAGCCGTGTGTTGATTCGGAGCGGCTCTGCTCACAGCCGTCCGCAGTGGCCAGGCACCTAGCTAAGTTGTGGCAGCCTACCCGAAATGAAGAGAGCACGACAAGCGCCTTGCTGCGCAAGTTTCACCACTTGGCTGCAGCTGTGGCCGAAAGTCGCGCTGGGCCTTCTCTGAAAGGAACCTTGGCAACGGCTTGGCTTTGAACCAGATTTGCTTATCGCCAGATAATCGACCTCGGGGTTACGGCTGATGCCGGGGTGGGGTACACTCAAACCTATTCATGAAATGTCGGCGATTTTCTCTCGGTGACTTGGTGTGGTCCCCTGGTATTGGCGTGACTGCGCGCAGCGGTCTTTGCGTCATTACTGCGTCGCTGAGCTTGCTGCTCGCGGCCTGCGCTGGCACCGGCAGCCAGTCCAAAGCGACCAAGATCGAGACGGCGCCAGCGGTGACGGTGCCAGCTGTGGCGGCGACTCCGACCGTGCAGCTGCAAGCTGTTGCCGCGATTGGACCGGCGATTACCAGCGATGAAGATGCAGAGCGCGCTCGTCAGGAGCTAGATGTACTGCCTGCGAGTGATTCATCGTGGCTCGGGCGTCGGCAAGCGATACTGGACTACTACATTGCTGCCGCGACGGAATCGCTGGATGGGGATCGCTTAGAGGATGCTTTTGCAACGTTTTCGCGCGCGCTGTCACTGACGCGCTTCGATGAGCTGGCAGACCCGCAAAAGCCGCCGCCGCTGCCGGCTCTGCTGCCGCTGGCTCAGCGTGTCGACCGGATGTTTAGCAAGCGCGGCGCTCATGCCGAGGTCGTGACTGCGCTGATGGTGCAAAAGACGCTGCAGCCTGGCAATGCGCGGCTGGCCCAGCGCTATCGTGAGCTGTCCAGCTGGCTTACTTTGCAGTCCGAGACCATGCCCAACATGGTGCGGGGTCGCTCGCGAACGCTGTCGTCGCTGGTGACCGATCCACCAGGAACGCTGACCGCGGACCTGGAGCAAGCGTATCGCGTATGGCCGACTGCCGAGATCCGCGACCAGCTGGTAGCGAGCTATCGCGCTGAAGCCGCTAATCACTTCGCTGGTGGTCGTCGTGACCCGC
>JAGNNG010000363.1 GCA_017990795.1 Deltaproteobacteria bacterium | reverse complement strand
CGTGACCAGGCGCGGCGCAGCGAGCTTCGAGTCGAGTACGAGCTGACTTACACCGCGCAGCTTCGCACCGCTGGCAGGATCAAAGAGGTCGATCTGATAAGACACAGCCACGGGCTGGCTGCTAAAGGTCGATCGGGCCGCCGGAAAGATCTCGTAGTGCCCCGGCTCCCACTGGATCTCGCGCGGCGAAAAGGTCACACCGTTGCACTGCGACCAGTACTGCCCGGCTCGGCGCACGAAGAACCCGTTGTTCTCCTTGCTGACTACGGAGAGGTGCAGCGGGAGATTGGGAGCCACTACATCGAAGGTGGCGATGGGCTGTGCGGTAGTCCGAAGCGCGCAGCTTGTCTGCTCTGCGCCCGGTCCGAAGACGTTGCGGGTTGCGGTGCTAAATACAACGCCGTCGACCTGGACGGACACCGGCGACTTTAGGCTAGCAGCGTCGACATGTAGAGCGAATCCGCCAGCAGCGGTCGCGCGGTCCGCGACCCCAATCGTCACGATGCTTCCGACAAGCAGGATCCCAACTCGCCGATGGCTCATTCGTTCTTTCTTCATTCCAAAATGCTATCGAATAGGAGAGCCTATTGTCGACGCAGATCCGAGCCTCTCGACCCAGCAGTGGGCCCGAGGCTCGTGGCGGCACCACCTTCAGCGACGTAGTGACCGAGGTTGTCCCGACCGAAGCGCGCACAACGAAGTGTGAGTTTCGTAGCGGTGACTATTCGTCCAGCCAGGCATGTGCTGGGCCCTCGGTTTCCGTGGCCACCTGAGCCGCAAGCGGGCGGCCTCGCCTACGGAAAGGCCGCCCACAAGAGCCAGTGGATGTAGTTAGCACTAGGAGCATCACCCATGCGATGGCCACTCCGAACAAGCTCACCGCTGAAACAATCACTGCTGCGAGAACTTTTCGTAGCGGGTTGGTGTTTGCGCGCCTGACGATGTTCCAGACGGCTTTTATTGCCACGAGCACAATAACCGCGATGGCTGCCTCAAAAACGGCACCTTTACTCGGGGATACGAGCGTGTAGAGAACAGACCTGGCAACAAGAGCTAGGTATCCAAGAAAACCCGGAAAGTTCTCTTTCCACGGCGGCGGATCTTAATGGTCCAGGGAGTCGGTCGGGAGCGGGTCTTGCGGCTTTGTGCCGAGCGGGTCGTCAAAGTCGCTTGGGGGTTGTGCCATAGTTATTTTCCTGTGAGGAATGGACCAACGGTCAGTCTGCGGTAGGTGACTAGCGGTCTCAATTTCGTGGCGGACGCCTCGGAATAGGGCCTCCACCGCTATCTCGACTGGCTTGAACGTGGCGACGGGGGCATGGGTCGCGCAGCTGCAGCTCGGGACGCCTTCAGCGCAGCGCCCGAGCAAGCTCGAAGCGCTGCGGCCTGTGGTCCTAGCGGAGCTTGACTGGGCTGGACGCTGACAGTTTCACGAGGCTTCGGAGAGTACGGAATCGTAAAGCCCTCCACATAATCGGCGCGAAAGTGGCAAGGGCGTGAAGTTGCGCGGAAATGTCAAGGCCGTGTCTAAGTCGTCGACAACAACAGACAGGCTAAACCAGACAGTCGTCGATATGTGCGGGCTTCCGGATGCCCTCGCGCGCCGACTGCTGGCCCGCCTGCAGCACAAAGGTTGGGAATACCCTCATCCCGCGTACAGATAGGTCGGGAGGTGTATTAGCGTGTCGGCAGCTGGGCGCGCACGGCTTGATTGATGTGGCTTAAGTTCTGCAACTCATAGCCAACGCCCATCACAAACAGGAGTGCTCCTGCGGCCAAGGCGACAAAGATGATTGGCATGGGTAGTCGCAGCCCGCGCAGCGTCCAGCGCTCTAGGGGTTGCTGCCGCCGCGTCCAAGCCACTAGACAAGCGGGACAGGCCCAGCCGCTATCGGTCATAGATGCCTGCTTTGGTGTCAGGTGCTGCCGAGTACAAAAGACACAGCTGGGACCATCGGCTGCAGACGGCTCTGTCACGTTTTCCAGCTCGATCCCTTGCTCTGTTAGTAGGCTCTCAACGATGGTTGGTGCAGGTGTTGTCGTTTGAACGCGCACCACTCCTACTCGCGCATCGTACTGCCTGCGAAAGAGTGCAGTCCGAGCATACTCTGTAGCTGCTGCGGCTCTGCGCTGCAGCTCTGCGACCATTCTTTCGTGCTCCTGCGCCCAGTCTCCGTGTAGGGGAATCAGTAGATGAACGGAGTGCTGGTAACACCTGACCGCAAGCTCTCCTGAGTCATTGGGAGCAGTATGGGCACGTCCGGAAACGGCTACGTTAGAAGCTGTTAGTTGTTCCATGACGTCACCCCCGCAATCAAGAAGTTGGCACCCCGCGCGATATCAAGCGTCTTCACTAGCTCTGCATAAAGTACGGTGTCAGACGAGCGCACGGTCAGGTCATGCTGATCAGTCGCCGTCGAGCGGACACTGAATAGGAGCTTCGACAATCCCTGTTCATCCAAATTTCCTGCGATGCGCGGAAGAGCAGACTCCGCTCCGGTGGACGCCTGAAGAACGTAACCGCCTGCGTTTATGGCTAGCGTGAAGCGGACCTTGGGGGCCTCGGATTGTTCCTGCACCGCAGAGCCAGGGGGGGCGTTTGGCACCGCGATGTTACCCAAGTTCACCCACACTGCTGTGATTAGTAGGAACGCCAAACAGCAAGACAGAAGATCAATGAAGGGAACCAAGTTGATTGCCGCATCGAGGGACTTGCGGCCTCCCTTACCAGACGTGACGATTCCTGCACCACCCATGGACTGCTCCTTCTGCATGGCGTGATACTCCAGGATGGAGTATTTCACGCGGACTGCCTGTACTGCCATTGCTGTAGCAACGGCATGCGTAGATGCTTCGCAGCTGCTCTGCGCTCCAGGCGAAGATGTGATCTTCGAGCTGCCACTCAGCGGACAAGTACGATTCCTTTTTGCTGATTAGGGAATCGGGAGTGGCAGAAAGGAATGTTCTGCAGGACGATTCTGCAACGCTTGTGCCATGCACTTTTTCTCAGTGAAGTTGCGGGCTGCGGCTGCTTAGGAGAAGACAGCGGTGAGACATTCAGGGCCACCACCGGGACATTTTGCCCCAGCGGTGGGCACGATAGAAGGTCGCAAAGGGACTACCAGATTGGGCTCGCCACGCTAGTAAGAGCAGACTCGCATCTAGCTTGTGTTTGAGCACAAAGGAGTAGACGTTCTGCAGCTACTGCTGCAGCGGTGTAGCGGTCAGCCAGCGCACCTTGGCCAGGCAGTCCGGGCACAGGGCGAGTGGTGTGTGGTCTCCCTCCTCCAGACTGTTGGCTCCGTTCATGTTGCACTTCTGTGCGGTGGAGTGTGCAAGACCAAACATATGTCCTGCTTC
>JAGNNG010000010.1 GCA_017990795.1 Deltaproteobacteria bacterium | reverse complement strand
TGGACGCAGGGATCTCGGTGCGCACCTATTGCGGCCTGCAGCAAGAGGGCGCGTCGGCTATCTCTGAGCGTGGCGAGCCTCGGTTTTCGCGCAAAGATTTGGAGCAGGTCCATGCCCTGTATGTCGGCACGTCGCTGCGCTACACCGGCGAAAAGCCGTTTTTAAGCAGCCAGTTTTTTCAGCTGTGCGCTGACCGCTTAGGCGATCGCCTGGAGCTTGTTCTGGCCCACAACCGCGACGGTCAGCTGCTGGCCGGAGCCTGGAACTTGCGCGGAGATACACGCCTGTATGGCCGCTACTGGGGCGAGGCAGAGCACGTACCCTTTTTGCACTTTGAAGTCTGCCTGTACCAATCGATCGAGCGCTGCATAAAGCTGGGCCTGCGCGCCTTTGAACCCGGTCACGGCGGCGAGCAGAAGCTGGTGCGAGGATTTACGCCGGTATCGACTTACAGCTCTCACTTTTTTGTAGAGACAAAACTTCACCGGTCGCTGGCGTCGTTTCTAAAACACGAAGCGGTTTACGTCGACCAGTCGATCGATGAAGCGGCGGCGCGAAGCTCGCTGCATCCAGATGCTTTGGAAAAAGCGAAGCAGCGAGCCGTGTCTTTGTCGGCGGCAGCCACAACAGAACCTGCCACAACCAAGAGGGCTCCCCGAAAGTCAAAGGGACAGTCAAAGGAAAAGTCCTCGGCAAATTCCTAGCAAATTCCCCGCTACTTCCTAAGCAGCGTGGCGCTGCGGCAACTGGCTCGTCCTCGGTGGTAGCGTACTGGGCGTTTGACGAAAAGCCGCAAATCATGATACCTAAAACGGGCAGACTTCTTTCAGTCGCCGCGCAGAGCATTGCAGCAGCCCGCGCAGCAAGTCGTTGCCATGATGCACCTAGGCCGCTCGCGGCGAATCTTTGGGGCCAGCGATACCTAAAGAGCCCAGGGAGCAAAGGGAGAGAGAGATCAGATGCCCAAGCAGATCCTGCTCGTCGAGGACAGCGTCACTATTCAGCGGGTCGTTCAGATCGCGTTTGCGCGCGAGGACTACCAGATCAGCTCAACCACCGGTGCCGATGAGGCGCTGGCTCGGATGAAAGAGAGTCGGCCCGATGTCGTGGTCGTCGATGCAGGCCTGATCGGGAAGTCTGGGTACGACTTGGCCACGGCGATCAAGGCTGATCCCGCGACCAAGGATGTACCGGTCTTGCTCCTTACTAACAACTTCACTCCGTACGATGAGGCTCGCGGCAAAGTTGCGGGGGTAGATGCCTTCCTTGCCAAGCCGTTTGATACTCAGTCGATCATTGATCGCGTCGGTGCGCTGGCCAAAGGCAAGGCTGCCGGGGCGACAGCAGCACCGGCTGTGGCTGCTGCTGCACCAGTTTCAGCGCCGACTCCTGCTGCTGCTGCACCGAGGGCGACTCCAGTCGCGGTTGCGGTTGCGGCTGCGCCTGCGGTGCCTGCCCGGCCACCTGCATCCGTTCCGCCGCCGTCCGCGAGCACTCCGCAGGGCCTTGGGGTCATTGGTCGCCCCACGCCAGCCCCGGTTGCTATGCCACCAGCGCCTGCAGCCGCCGCGGCTCCGATTGAGCCGCCCCGCGCAACCCTGATGGGGATGCCGACCGTGCAAGCGATGGGGACGCCCAACTTGCGGCCTCCTACGCCTACGCCAGTGGCGGTTAAGGTTCGCGACATTCCAGCGACCTTGACGCCTGCGGCTCCAATCAGTGCGCCTGCTCCTGTGGCTGCGACGCCGGTTGTTGCTGCGCCTCCACCTGCTGCTCCTGCTACTCGCCCAGAACCGACTACCGTAGAGGGGAATCGTATGCCTGAACCCGTACGTCCTGGTACCGCTGCTGCGACTGCTGGAATTCCAAGCCAGGTACCGCAGATGCCTCGACCGTCTTTAATCCCACGGGCGCCGATCCCTGCGACCGTGCTTACTGCGCTAGAGCGGATTGCCGCCCGCGGCGCTGAATACGAAGCCATTGCCAAGCTGAGCGTTGAGACCATCCAGCAGGTTGCCTGGGAAGTGGTGCCCGAGCTCGCTGAGATCTTGCTGCGCGGCGAGGTAGAGCGCGCAGCCAAAGAGCGTCGCGCTTAGCTTTTGCTTAGGCTTTGTAGGTTGAGGGGTTAGCCGTCGTGCGGTGCCCCTGCTTGGCTAGTTTTTGGCTAGCAGACTCGCGGTCCGGGCCTGCTAGCACGTTGTCCAGTTGAGTGTCATTTGCACGCACCAGGTAGCTCCGCTGCACCAAATGCACTGGCGTTTTCCACAGTGCAGGCTCAGGTAGATGTCTTTGCAGAGCTTGCTACTACGAAAGCCGCTCGCAATTCCCCGCAGCCAAGAGCGTGATAACCGCTGACATCTCCGAACGTGAACAGGTATGTTCATCCAGAGTTTTCGATCCGAACTTCTTCGGAAAACTACGCGTTAAGCAGAAACCGCAAGTCGTCCGCGGAAGCTGGCGTCGCTCAGGCAATCCTAGCAGAGACGGTAGAGGACATTGACACTGAGGCTGTGCAGGATACAGTAAACAACAACTCGCATCATCTGAACGGCGGACTGCCCTCATGTGTGCTTTTGCTGGCCAGGTGCGAGACGCTCTTTATAACAATCAACCAGATGTTCGCTGCAGGCTCGGCTGGATCTGCGACGAACCACGACACACCGATTCGTTTGGTATCAACTCATTGAGGTATCTAAAGATGCAACACCGCTTGTTAATTCCGCTTCTGTGTAGTTTCGCGGGTGTCGCCCAGGTCGCCCATGCCGAACCTCCCGTCATCGACAAAAGTCAGGCGGTCGCTGAGCCTCGACGGGATGCAGGCTCGGGGATTTGTGGATCGGTCATCCATTTCAAGGATCAAGCCATGCCACTGTCGATGAAAGACAAGGCAGTGGACTTGCTCAACCGGCCCTCGACGGACCCAGAGATCATGGGGCGCACGTCGCGCATCTTTGACAACATCAACTTTCGCAACGGGCAGCCGACGGCGATCGGCGACTTTACGGCTCCCAGCTTTCGCGACGAGATCTTCCCGTATAGCGCGCATCCGATGGCGGTGCCGCCGGGCGACGACAAGAACATTGCGCTGCGTCTGCGCGGTTACTTGAACGTTCCGACGAGCCTCGCTGGCAAGGTCGTGACCTTTGCCGTCAACTGCGACGACTTCTGCGCACTGCGCATCGGCAAGATCGATGTTGTGCCGTTTGCGGATGAGCGAATCTCGGCGCGCAAGATCAAGCAGGCCAAGTTCCAAGATGCCGGTATGTACCCCGTTGAGCTGGTCTACTACCAGAACGGCAGCATCGGCTTTTTGGAGTGGGCGCGCTCAGACGAAGCCCTCGCAGAGTGTCCAAACGACACCTGCCGGGTGCCTCTGACTGATCTTATGTACAACGACAAGTTTCGCACGGTGCAGCTGACCGACCTGTATAGCTCGGTCGTGGGCCGCAATGACTCGTGCCAAGAGTGCGGAGCGCCCGGCCAAGACTGCTCGACCGGCAACTTCTGCGGCGACGGCCTGTGCCAGACCTGCAACGTGCCTCAGCACTGCGGCACCGACTGTCGCGCTTGTCCCGCCAATGCTTCCATCTGTTCGCTGGGCAAGTGCGTGCAGTGTACTGCCGACGACCAGTGCCCGATTGGCAGTGCTTGCGACGTTGTAAACGGCAAGTGCAACCCACCAACGCCCTGCACGCGCAATGATCAGTGCCCGATGGGTCAGGTATGCGATCCCGATACCAACCTGTGCAGCAATCCGCCGGCTCCTTGCGTCAATGACACCAGCTGCCCTGCGGGTCAGATCTGTCATCCGGATCGCAAGACCTGCTACACGCCGCCCAAGAAGTGCACCGTGGACGCAGACTGCCCGAACCCGGCCTATCAGTACTGCGATGTTGGCGAGAAGATCTGCAAGCCTCGTCTGACCAAGCACTACGTGGGTGGACAAGCAGGCTGCAGCCTTGGCAGTGCTAGCACCAACTCCGGCAACGGCGCCGGAATGGTTGCGCTTTTTGGGATGTTGCTGGCGGGGCTGGCCTTTGTCGGTCGTCGTCGCTTGGCCCACGGGACTTCTGCAGGCACCCAGCTAAGTTTGCGGAATCGTTCAGGAATCCAAAAAGCGGCTCTGCTGCTTCCAGTTTTTTTTTGCGCCATAGCGTCAACCGCTCACGCCCAAAGTGACGGTATCTCGCTGAATGCACAGAACTTTCGGCCCGCGATTGGTCCTGAAAACATCATCACCGTCGAGGGCACGCGTACTTCGGGACGTTGGGTTCCCATGGCCAACGTCCTTATCGAGTATGCTCACCGCCCGCTTCGTCTGCTCGATACCGCAAACAACATGACCGTGGCCGATACCGTCCCTCAGATGCTGACTTTGCATCTGTCGGGCGGCATCGGACTAACCAAGTGGCTGTCGCTGGGTGTGGACCTGCCCGTCGTTATCTACCAGGGCTTTGAGCGCCAAAACACGCCGCTCTCCGACGTTCCCATCGAGCCGAGCTCGGCGGGCCTGGGCGACTTGCGGTTGGTTGGTAAGGCGCGGATTATCGACAACACCGACGGTGGCTTTGGCTTGGCGTTTGTTCCCCAGATCATGTTCCCCACCGGTAAGGGCGAAGAGTTCCGGGGTGACTCGGCATTTGGCTTCGAGCCACGCCTCGCTGTGGATTACCGCACCAAGGGCGGGTTCATTGTCGCGTTAAACGCCAGCGTCCTTCTGCGCACTGAAGATCAGCTGGCTCGCAACGTTCGTGTCTCGCACCAAGTTCGCTACGGTCTGGGAGCGTTCCTGCCGCTGCCCAAGGGCTTCGGTCTGGCTGGCGAGCTCACTGGCGCAACCAGCATGTTTAACGCCGAGAGCATCTATACCCCGCTGGAGGCGTACCTGGCCGCGCGCTGGATTCACAGCACCGGTATCAACGTCAACATCGGTGGTGGTCCCGGCATCACGCCGGTCGCTGGTTCGCCGCAGTTCCGCTTGTTCGCCAGCATTGGCTACCTGCCGATGGCGCGCAAGAAAGAGGTCGTTCGTCAGAAGCCGACCGTGGTTGATCTCGATCCAGATCGTGACGGCCTGATTGGCGATAAGGATCGCTGCCCCGAGGTCTTTGGCCCACCCGAGAACCAGGGTTGCCCTGACGTAGACACCGACAAGGATGGTCTGGTTGACCGTCTGGATGCTTGTCCGAACGAGCCCGGTCCGAAGGAAAACAATGGCTGCCCTGACAAGGATCGTGACGGTGATGGCCTGGTTGACCGACTCGACAGCTGCCCAGATCAGCCGGGCCCGCTAGAGAACAACGGCTGCCCGCTGCCGGACACCGACAAAGACGGCCTCGTGGACAAGGACGACAAGTGCCCCTACGAGCCCGGTCCAAAGGAGAACAACGGCTGCCCACCTCCACGCAAGTTCATCAGCGTTGAGGAAGGCGAGATCAAGCTGCTGCAGCAGATTCAGTTTGCGACCAACAAGGCGCTCATCAACGGCAAGCCTTCGTTCGAGCTGCTGGATGAGGTGGTGTCGGTTCTGAAGGCTCGACCCACGATGCGAGTACACATCGAAGGTCACACCGACAGCCGTGGCAAGCTTGCTTGGAACATGCAGCTGTCGAAGAACCGCGCAGATGTGGTTCGTAAGTACTTGGCCGACAAGGGCGTTGAAGGCGAGCGCCTGACTGCAGAAGGCTACGGCCCAAGCCGTCCGCTCTGCCCAGAGAAGACCGCTTCTTGTTACGACAAGAACCGTCGCACGCAGTTCAAGATCACCCAGCAATAGTCGTCGTCCGCGCGCAGTCAGCATCTGTTGACTGCGCGCGGCGAGGTTTCTGTCTCATTCCCCTTCGTTCTCGTTTCAATTACTCCTGACATTTGTGATTCGCGGTGCCGTTGCTGATTTGCGACGGTGTGCGGACGATTGCGCTGCTAGCTACCAAAGTGCGCCGGTGTGTGTCTTGTTCCGCTGCTTGCCAGTGGCGGTGATGTGCGGGCATAGTGCGCTTCAAATCAGCCCGGCGGAGCCTTATGCCTACGCTCGACCAACAGTCTTTTGAGACGCAAGACAGCGGCGCTGTAACTGACCAGCAGATTGACCACAGTGGTGTGGAGCTGCTCGTCGAGCGCTGTCTGGAGCTGGGCTTAACGCAAGAGTTAGCGAACCAGCTCGCGGCATCGGGGGAGCCAACTGCAGCGACGGAACGCGGGGCTGTGGCGCAGCTATTTTGGCGGCTCTCGGGCCTGGGCCGTGGTCCGCGCTTGGGGCTCGGTAGAGAGAGCGACCGCAAGCCCACACGCGCGGTGGTATCCGCTGAGCTGCGCACCCTGCGGCTGGCAGTGGTGCTGTACGACGCTTGTACAAGTGGTGAAAGCTCAGCGCCAAGGCTGTCTGCTCTGATGCAGGAGCTCTCTGCGGAGCTAACACTGCTTAACGGAGTGATGACTCCAGCGGGTCGATGTGCGCGTGGTTACGCCGGTCTGTGCCTGGGAGACGCGCTGTTGCGGATGGGAGATGTTGGCGCTGCACGCAGTCAGCTTGAGCTCGTAGCAGACGAAGCCCACATGCCGCCAGCCATTGCAGTCATTGCACGGCTGCTGCTGGGCGCGATTGAGCAGGCTTGTGGGCGTAGCGACTTGGCGCTGGGACACCTGCAGGTGGCTCTGCATCGCGCGGCGGGCCTTGGCCAGGAGGAGCAGCTGTTGCGGCTGATCTTGGTGGGGGTGCTGGCTGCTGACAACCGGCGCTATGCGCTGGCGATGTTGGACGACATCGCAGCCGGAAAATATGGCCAGGTACCCAGCGGTGAGGGAACGGTGGCGAGGCTATATCAACTCCTGCTGCTACTTGGACAAGGGGCTGCGCGGTCCCTGGAGTCGCTGGCGCTGATGCGGGCGCAGCTGCGCTGGCTGCAGCATCGCCATGGCAGTGCCGGATGGTCGCTGCTTTTGACGGGCTTGACTGCAGGCATGCTGCTTGGGGCCGAGGAGTCTTGCGACGCCTACGATGTGCTGGTGCAGTCTGCCGCAGAGCTGCGATGTCGCTACTTGGATGGCGTGGCTGACTTGTGCGATCGCCAGATCTCGACGCTGCGGACCCAGCTAGGCCTGGAGCGCTTTGAAAGCCTTCTGGGTGAAGCGCAGCGACGGCGCAAGACCTTACTTTCCCTTCAGCGAGAGCAGAACTTGCCTGGGGTGATGGGCGCTGTGGCGGATGCTGAAGCGCTGGCAACCTCATGATAATGCAGCCCAGCGCCAGCTGACATAGCTGGCCTTGCACACTTGTGGGCGTGCTATACACAGCGACACACTTTTGCTTGGACAGGAGCTTAGGATACCAATGCGGACGTCAATAAGTCGCTTGTGGTCGATGAAGGATTTTTCTCGGTCGGCGGCCTTGCTGGTGGCCTTGCTGGGGGTCTCGCCGGTGGCTGCGCAAGAGGGAGAAGTGCCTCCTGCCGCCTATGACTTCAAAGCGATGGAGTGCGGAGAGCTTGATACCGATGCCGGGCTGCGGCCCCTACGCCCCAATCACGTAGCTGGCGAGGAGCTGGACATCTTGTGCAAGATCACCGTTGGTCTATCGGACAAGAGCAAGGGCGCCGCCAAGGCTCACTCGGTGCGCTTGACGGTGGGGCAGGGCGGCAAGACGAGCTTTGAGCAGGTTCGCGACGCCCGGGTGCTGGGAGTCGGCTCGCGGGTGCTGCTGTTTGTCATCCCGGCTGAGAAGCTGCCCACAGATGCCGGCAAGGTTCTGATTCGCGCGGAGCTGTCCAAGCCAGTCAACAAGCCAGGCTTTCAGGAAGTCTCGTACACGCTGTCGTCAGAGGACTAGGCGGCGCTTGCGCCTTGCTGCTGCTTAGCTACGACAGGAGTAGCAGCGAGGCATCATCGGTGCTGACAGAGAATGATGAGAACAGCTGCGTCGCCAGATCTTCTTGCTCTGGCGTACGCTGCAGCGGCAGCCTCAGCTGATTCACCAGTCCATCAGAAAACATCGCCAGCGTTGAGCCCGGTAGAAGCGGATGCTGTTCCACTCGGATGTCGAGCTTGCCGTGGAAGGTGCCGCGACCGTGTCCCAGAACCGCATCGGTGCCACAAGGCAGCCAGCTCCGTCCAGCGGCAAGAAATAAGACTACTCGGACGTTGCCGACGGTGGTGGCGCGAATCAGGCGCGCGGCCAGATCGATATCAACTACACCGAGGGTTGCTCCGCGTGTAGAGGCCACTTGCTCGTGGGCGATCAGGACCGCCTCGCTAACATCCAGGGCCATCGTGGAGCGGAGCGAGTTGACCGCGCGCTGGGCTGCTTCACGGGCTGCTGGTCCATGGCCAAGTCCGTCGGCGATCACCAGGCGCAGCCGATTGCCGCTGCGCTCGACCATGGTCATGTCACCACACACCGTCTCGCGAGGGTGTGGGCGCTCAAGCTGGGTGATCTTGGGCATGCGCTCAAAGAGCCAGCGGGTTCCGAGTGCATTGACCCGCAGATCTCCAGTTGCTGCCGTGGCTGAGCCGGGTGCCAGCGTGGTTGAGCCGGGTGCCAGCGTCCTAGAAACCGGAGCGATCGTCTGCGACAGCGCAGCCCGATTCGGGTCCATGGCAATGCGCAGATTCTGCGCCTGCCAGTTCAGGATGGTCTCGCTCGGTCGGGCGCGCAAAATCAGACTGGCCGTCTCTTTTTTCCAGCGCAGGAGCTTGCGCGCGCACTCATCAGTGGTGCTAAGGAGCTGCGATAGCGGTGTCTCGGTGATTCCTAGCTGCTCAGCGAAGCGGCGCACTTGGGTGCTGATGCTGGCTAGGTCTTGGCCTTCTGCAATCGGTAGCGTGACGGTGCGCTCATCCAACGGGACGGGCGGTGGCGGCTGTGCGATCTTGCCGGAAGGTGGCTGCGACGGATGGTTTGGCAGGACTTAGTCCTCGGAGGAGTCGGGCATCGACAGCGCTGACAGTGCAGATTCCAGGTCCAGGGCAGTCTCAAATCCAGCGGCAGAGAAGCCCATTTCCGTCAGTGTGAGCGCGATGGCTGGTGTCATGCCAGAGACGATGGTGCGTGTTCCCATCAGTCGCGCCATCTGGGCGGTGTGAACAAATGCGCGTGCCGTGTACGTGTCGAGGACCTGCAGCGCCGAGATGTCCAGCACCAGGCCCTGCGCACTTTTGCGCTCTAGCTCTTTGAGGATATCGCTCTGCAGCTGCTCGACGAGGATGTCGTGCAGATCGGCCTGGATGGAGATCAGCAGCAGGTCACGAATGCGCAGAATCGGTATGCGGTCAATCATCGGAGTACCTTGGTGTCTGAACGTAGCCCTGGCCGACTGGTGAGTGGGGGGCACGGACTTTGGCTGTAGGCCATCATTTTGCCTCGTGATACCAGCGACGCAGACACTTGTTCACCGTTGGATTGGCGAGTAGAAGATCGCCTTTACCCGGGTGCCTTGACCGGGGGTCGACTGAATCGAAAAGTCTTGGGAGATCGCCTTTACACCGCGCAGGCCCATGCCTAGGCCGGTCTTGGAGCGGAAGCTGCCCGACAAGATGCGCTCGACATCGGCGATGCCAGGCCCATTGTCGCGTGCTTCGACGCTAAGACCGATGCGCGGAGACATCATTACCGAGAAGCGCAGCTCGCCAGTCTGGGCATACATGACGATGTTGCGAGCCAGCTCGGAGACGGCGGTTGCAACCTTGGTGCGCTCAACTGGACCAAAGCCGAGCTTCGCAGCGATGGTGATCGCAGATCGTCGCGCCACTACCAGCGTTGCTTCGTTGTCGATACGCAGCTTCTCGTCGCGAGGAACCAGGGCCAAGACACCGCTTGTCGCCTGATCGAGCTTGCTTAGGATCGGCAGGATGTTCTCGGCACCGGCAAACAGCGAGATATGCCGAACGATGCTGGCGGCCAGATTTTCAACTTGCTCGCGGTTGGCCGACGAGAAATTGAGGATCTCTTGGCGAAGCCGTGCTGGGACGGTGACGCTTGCCTCAAGCGCAGCGAGTAGCTTTGGAGCTATATCGCCATCGGATCTAGAACCCAGCATGTATGGGGATACTTTATCACGCAGATAATATTTCGTGCGAGTCCCGTTAGCTTGCAGACCAAAAGATTGTAAAAAGTTTCCCAAGCCGAGCTAAGCCCACTTGTCGGCCTAGCTCAGCTTGACTGCGTTTTGGGCCATAAATCGGGCGTAAAAGCAGGGGCAACATCTGTGGGGGTAAGTCGATAACCCCCTCCATGCCTACAGCACTGCCCTTGTGGATTCTTTCTTACCTCTCTGGAATCTTGCTGGGAGGGCTTGTGCGGGTGCCATTTCGCTGTGCGCGTGGATTGGCAATCGCGGCGCTTCTGCTATCGCTGGGCTGTGCATTTGGAGGACGTCTTCGCGGGCTGGCGCTGCTGCTCTGTGCGCTGGCGCTGGGAGTGCTTGCGCAGGCGCATCGAATCCCGGTGTTGCCGCGCAGCTTTACAGTGCCGTCGCTCGCAGTGTCGCATCTTGATCGCGAGCGTTCACTGCCTGGGCAGGTGTCTCCGCCAGAGCTTTCGTTGGGGCAACTGGTCTCGCACGGCAACACCGACGCTGCTAAGTGGCTTCTTGTGGGCGTCGTCGAGTCTGCTCCTGAGTTTCGGTCCGCCGCGATCTCGGTACGCATGACAGTGCGGTATCTGGCCATGCGTGAAGGCGCGCCAGCGCTGACTGGCCCCGGGCCGCAAATGGCAGCAGGCTTTTCGCTTGAGCCTCCTCTTGTCGTGTCGCTGTCCCTGCGGAATGCGGAAGAGGTAGCGCTGCAGGCCGGGGATGTGATCAGTGTGGTGGCTGCGCTGCATCCTCCCCGCAGCTTCGGAAATCCGGGTTCGCTTGATCGCGCGCGGGCAGCAGCGGCCATCGGCCTGCAGGCTCGGGCTGTGGCAGAGAGCGAAGCACTTGTCCGGTGGGCTCCGGGCGCACAGACTGCTGCACTGCTTCAGTCTGATGCCGCTCAGCAACGGGCCGTACGTGCTAGCGCGCGGGTTGTGGGGTGGGTACAGCGCAGACTCCTGGGTCTACTCTTACTGCCACCTCTTTGGTACTGGAGACCTGGCGCTAACTCTGAGCGTCCCTCTGATGCCCGTGCTTTGGTCGCTGCGCTAGTGTTGGGAGCGCGAGGCGTACTTGGCCGATGCGATCTGTCTCGAACTGCGCGTGGTTTGCGAACCGTCGAAGACATCTTCCGAGACGCTGGAATCTCGCACGTGCTGTCTGTTAGCGGTCTGCATCTAGCTGTTGTTGGCTGGCTATTTTTTCACGGAGTTAGCTGGGTACTGCTGCGGGTGCCAATGCTTGCCCGGCGGACGGTGGTAAGGCGGTGGGCTGCGCTTCTGACAGTGCCGGTAGTCATCTTATACACCGCTGTCACAGGTGCTGAGCTTGCGACCGTGCGCGCCGCTGGTGTGACATCACTATCGCTTTTGGCGATTGGGCTGGGCTACCGTCCTCGGCTCGCTGCAGTGCTGGCCGCGTCGGTGCTTGGAATCGTGTGGCCGTTTGGAAGCGGTACGTCAGCACTGCTGCTATTTGAGCCCGCGCTGCAGCTTTCGGTGGTGGCAACGCTGGCCGTTACCTCGCTAAGACCACTTCGATTGCTGACACCGAAGTGTTTGCGCACGTCGGACAAGTCGCCACAACCTCTGATCTTGCGCGCAGCTCAGTCGGCTTGGCGACTTCTGGATTCAACAACGGCTGCAACGCTGGCGACGGCACCGGTCTGCGCTTACTACTTTGCGCAGATCCAGGTCACTGGGCTTCTGGGGAATCTGCTTGTGGTGCCGATCGGCGAGCTAGTGATACTGCCGGTGGGCTGGCTTGGCGTGCTCTTTTCCGCTGTATGGCCTCAGGCTGGCGCACTCCTAATGTCGATCGCAGACGGGGCTGCTGTGCTGATGCTGTGGTTGGCAACAGCCCTTACTCGGATTGGTGGCTCGCTGTGGGTGCGCGCACCAGACGGGTGGATGCTCGTGCTCTGGAGTGTGGGATTGCTGGGCTGTCTCTCGGCGGGAGTAATTGCTCGGGGGGGTCGCTGGCTGTGCGCAGTGGTGCTGCTCGGATATCTGGTCTTGACCACCTGGCCACAGGCCGAGCTGACCGCTACATTTTTAGATGTAGGCCAGGGCGACGCGACGGTGCTGGAGCTTCCTGGTGGCGGTGTCATCGTGATTGATGCGGGTATGCGAGCTGGTGGCTACGATCTGGGGGCGCTGGTCGTTGGGCCATATCTTCGTCGTCGCGGCTATCGTCACATCGACATCTTGGTTGCATCGTACGCGCCCACCAAACTACATCTTGCCCCCAAATCCCCCGCCAGCAGACCTATCTTCGCCAAGCCGCGAGCTACGGCGTCCGGGCTGCTTTCCACTGCCGTGGCAGTAGCTCGTCGATGCGACTCTGTGGCCAGTCGCGGCTGAGCTTGTCCAAGACGTCGCGTAGATAGGCCCATGGGTCGACGATGCCCGCCAGGTCGCAGCTG
>JAGNNG010000362.1 GCA_017990795.1 Deltaproteobacteria bacterium | reverse complement strand
GCGCGGCACACTGCAAAACGACATGCTCAAGGAGTTTATCGCGCAGAAAGAGTGGATCTCGCTGATTCGGCCCGCGATCCGCATCATGCGCGACATGCAGGTGTATTGCACCGAGCAGATGCCGCTGTGGAACACCATCAGCATCAGCGGCTACCACATCCGCGAGGCAGGCGCGACCGCGGTGCAAGAGTTGGCGTTTACCCTCGCCGACGGCATCGGCTATGTGCAGATGAGCCTGGAGGCCGGGCTGCCCGTCGACAGCTTTGCGCCGCGGCTGTCGTTTTTCTTCGATGTCCACAACGACTTCTTCGAGGAAATCGCCAAGTTCCGCGCCGCCCGCCGCATCTGGGCCAAGACCATGCGCGAGCGCTTTGGCGCCAAAAATCCGCGCTCGTGGCTGCTGCGGACGCACGCGCAGACGGCAGGCGTGTCGTTGACGGCGCAGCAGCCGCTAAACAACGTGGTGCGCACGACGATGCAGGCGCTGGCGGCAGTTCTTGGCGGTACGCAGTCGCTGCACACCAACTCTTATGACGAGACGTATGCGCTTCCGACCGAAGATGCAGCGACGCTGGCCTTGCGCACGCAGCAGATCATCGCCGAAGAGTCAGGCGTCGCCCAGGTCGCCGATCCGCTGGGCGGCAGCTACTTTGTCGAGCAGCTGACCGACGAAATGGAAGCCCGCGCCATGGTCTACATCAACAAGATCGACACCATGGGCGGCATCGTGCGCGCCATCGAAGAAGGCTATCCGCAGCGTGAACTTGCGAACTCGGCCTATCAGTTCCAGCGCGCGGTTGATGCGGGCGAGCGCGTCATCGTTGGCGTAAACAAGTACCGCACTGGGGAAGGCGCCAAGATCCCGACGCTGAAGATCGAAAAGGAAGTCGAGCACAAGCAGGTCGAGCGGATAAAGACGCTGCGGCAAAATCGCGATCCACAAGCGGCGCTGCTGGCCATCGATGGTGTGCGCAAGGCGGCGCAGGGCTCCGACCCGCATACTCACAACCTGATGGTCGCCGTGCTGGCCGCAGTCAAGGCGCGAGTCACACTGGGCGAGGTCTGCGACGTGTTCCGCGAGGTCTTTGGCGAGCACCGCGACCCCGCCTACTTGTAAGCCCACTGCTGTCGCTCCGCAGCCTCTTCCTACCGCCTGCTACCTGCCCTCGCGTCGAATGACGCACTCAGTCAAAATCCGCGCCCTGCGACGTGATACATTTAAAAGCAATGTTCTGCACTGCGGATCGGTTCACAGGGCCAGCACCAGCGGCCAGCATGCCACGACATTGGAGACGAGGAACAAGGACGGGGCTGCCACTGCTCGCCGTGCTGGCGCTCACGGGCTGTCCGGGTGGGCCGCGTCAGCTCGTTGGCGATAGCCTTCCAAGCATCACCCCAGGGGAAGTCATGCTCAGTGCGCTGCAGCTGGTGCCAGAGCGCCCGTTGCTGGTGGCCCCTGATCGCTTTGAGCCCGGCGGCAGACTGCTCGGCGTCAGCGATGAGAACCACTGTCGGGTCTGGAAGACCGACGGCGGCCAGTACCAAGGCGAGTATCCCGCAGCCGCGTGCAAGAGCTGGCCAAATGGCGTGATTGGCAGCGCAGCCTCTTTACGCGACCTGCAGCCCCGCGAGCTGCCTGCGGACTCAAACCCCATCGATAGCCACCTGGTTTCACCGACGGTGCAGCGGGAAGCGGTGTGGCGCGGGGCCGAGCTGACGATCCGCACCGGGGCAGGCCGAACGATTGCAGCCAAGTACCAGCCGGGCGGCGAACTGGCCAGCCGACCGCTGACAGCCGTGGTGTGGTCTCCTGATGGAGAGCAGCTAGCGGTGGCGCACAACACCGATGCGCACATCTTCATCCTACGAGCCCGCGATGGGGTCGTCGTGGCCGAGCTGCCGCTGCTGCCAGAAGAGTCGGTCGCCAGCGGTCTGCTCGTGTGGGGCAGCACCGGACTGATTGCCATCGTCGGGCCGCGCTCGGAGCCCGATCCGGAGCCAGTCGCCCTCGGAAGCGAAAAGGAGCAGGTCGCGCGTCGCAAAGGACCGCTGCTGCGCGCCTATTACTGGAGCGATCTAAAAGCCACTGCCACCACGCTGCCTCTGGACGACATCGACACCGACAACAACGCGGTCGTGATCGATCCGATGGGTCGCTACCTGTTCTTGCGCGGCGGCGCCGACCCCTCCACGGGCAGCGTCGAAGGCTTTGACCTACGCAGCGGCAATGAGCGCGTCTTTTATGGCCGCAGCGGTCGCAGCGAACAAGCCCCCAGCGCCACCGTCGAGACGTACAGCACCAACTGGATCCCCGGTCAATACCCGCTGTGGGAGACGGTCGAAGTCCGCACGCCCAAGCAGGTGGACGAAGACGAGCCGGTCGTACCGGTCTACACGACGTGGCGGCTTTACACCGTGCCGCGCCTGGATGGACCACGGCTAGAGCAGCTGAGCATGAGCGGACCGCCCCGCAAGCTGTGTGAGCGGCGGCGGGTCGAGTCAGACGGACGCACCGTCGAGGGCGCTGACGCACGCGATACCTACGACTCGTGCAAAAAGAATCCGATCGATCCGTCGGGGCTGCTGCGCGGCGTAGCCAAAGATGAGCTGCAGCGAATCTCTGACGGGGTGCGCTTGCGCGTGGGCAAAAAGAGCTGCCTGCAAGCGGACTCTGGGTACTACAGCTGCCTGGACTTGGCGGGAGAGCAGCGCTACGCCATCGGTACCGAGCCACTGCGCGCCCTGTTTTTGCGCGGCGACCAGCTGGCACCGCTGTTTTATCGACCCGAGCTCCTGACCGACTTTGTAAAAGGGCGCGAGATCCCAACGCCTCCGCGCCAAAGCCCGCTGGGACTGCCGCCGCGCCTTGAGCTCCTGCATGTGGAAGCCACGACCAACGCCAGCGTCCCTGTGGAGCTGACCCTACGGATCGAAAATGGTGGCAGCGGCGTCGGGTCGCTACGGATCTATCGCGACTACCAGCTGTTCGGACAGCCTCTGCCACTGCAGATTGGACGACAGGCGGTGGAGCTGCCACTGCTGGGCGGCTCGTGTCGCAAGCTGCTGGTGCAGGCCTGCAACGAGCTGGGCTTTGTGTGTACCTCGACCACCGAGATAGACCCCTGCCGCAGCTGGACCAAAGACGAGTAAGGAAGTCGGCGACCCCCAACTCCTACCTGCCCTCACTGGCTGGTCCGTGGCCAACCAGGACTGTCGGCTAAGCCTGCAACGCCAAACCCGAACTGCAGAGGCGGACACAAGGCGGGCCAAAGGGGCTTCTGTATCGGTGGCTAAGCTGATACCTTGCGACGAGCACTGTTTAGCGCGGCCACAGTCCAGGCAGCCACCTCGACAGTCCACAA
>JAGNNG010000361.1 GCA_017990795.1 Deltaproteobacteria bacterium | reverse complement strand
CGCGCGATGGCCTGCTGATTCACGGCTACCTGACGCTGCCTGCGGGCGTCCCAGGCAAAGCGCTGCCGGTGGTCGTCAATCCGCACGGCGGCCCGTGGGCGCGCGATGAGTGGGGCTTTCATCCCGAAGTGCAGTTTTTGGCCAGCCGCGGCTATGCCGTGCTGCAGATGAACTTTCGCGGCTCGACCGGCTACGGACGCAAGTTCTGGGCGGCCTCCTTTAAGGAATGGGGCGGCACCATGCAGAACGATATCAGCGACGGCGTAAAGTACCTGATCGGGCAAGGCATCGCCGATCCCAAGCGCATCGCCATTTACGGCGGCAGCTACGGCGGCTACGCAACCTTGGCTGGCCTCACCTTTACTCCGGAGCTTTACGCTTGCGGCATCGACTACGTCGGCGTGTCCAACTTGTTTACGTTCTTCAAGTCGATTCCGCCGTACTGGAAGCCGTTCCTCGAGATGGTCTACGAGATGGTGGGACATCCCGAGCGCGACAAAGCCTTGCTGAGCGCGCGCTCTCCGGCGCTGCATGCGGACCAGATCCGGGTGCCGCTGTTTGTCGCGCAGGGAAAAAATGATCCGCGCGTAAACATCAACGAGTCAAACCAGATGGTCGAGGCGCTCAAGAAGCGCGGCATCGACGTGCCCTACATGGTCAAGGACAACGAAGGCCACGGCTTCCACAACGAAGAAAACCGCTTTGACTTCTACGAAGCGATGGAAAAGTTCTTGGCCAAGCACCTCAAAAACGGCCCAGCCTAAAAGTCTGCCAGCCTCTGATTTGGAAGGGTAGTGAGGCAGTCGATAGGCTTTCCTAGCAGCTGCCTCACCAACCCAAAAATCAGCGCCCAGCAGTCCTACTTACAAGCGCCTTCGTAATCCACCGACATCGAGCCTGCTGCCGCCACGCAAGCATTGCTGTACGTGCGGCCATCACAGCCACAGACCGGCTTCACGTCGGCAGTACACACCATCGGAATCACGGTGCAGGTACCGGATGCATCTGCGCGACCACAGTTTGCATCGATCTCACGCTTACAGAACAAGTCCGCTTCGCAGTCAAACGGCACGCCGCGCGTACCACAGCGCTCGCCCAGCTTGGCGCGCGTGGGTCCCGGCGTCAGCAGCGTATACGCCTCGCTGGCTTTTAGGACCTGACGCATGCCGGTGGTTACGCTGCCCGTGCCGGCAATGAGGACCGCTTGCGGCTTGCTGCTCATCGCCGAGCGCAGCTCTGTAACCAGCGCCGCCGAGAAGCGCGCCGCATCAAACTCCACGCTGTGATACCGCGATGCTGCAGCGCGACTGTTGAGGGGCTCGGCACTAAACGTCGGGCACGATGCGCAGTCAATCGGCAGCTCGCGCACCCGTGAGTAGGTACCGGTAGGAGTCGTGAGCGCGCGCGCCAGCCACGCTTCTTTGACCACCAGCTTGTCGTAGGTGCGGCCCGCGATGGGCGCGGTCTTGGTGATGGTTCCGCGCAGCAGGGCCTGGCCTTTTTGCGCCGCGCTTACCAGCTTGTCCTGTCCTGCGCGATCCAGCATCAGCGCCGAATAATCAAACTCTAGGATTCGACAGGTAGGACCCGTTCTGCCGTCGGAGCAGACCGCAGTTCCTTGATTGGGACGCGTCACAAATGCGCCACCACACAGCGGGTAAGCACACTTGCGCAGATCCAGCCCGGTCACTTGATAAAACGTCGAGTTGGGAAGCGCGGTCAGAGAGGTATCGGTGTCTGCTCCTGCCTCTGTGACCGCCTCGGGTGCTGCTTGCACACTTGGCAGATCAGCAGCGGGCTCACAAGCCACCAAAGGCAGCAGAGCCGCCAGAGCAAGGGGAAACGAACAGCGTGCTGACTTCATAAAGGACTCCTTAGTTTAGGGTTAGGGGGTCGCGTGGCTGCGACAGGTAGGCCGCCGCGCACAACCGACTGAGCCAAGGTGTAACAGAGTACTCCTTAGATGCAAGTCACTGAAGTCAAAGGCGTTTGCCGGTGCGGTTTCCCGGGGTTGGTGGCGCGGATTACGATGGGAGTCAGACTCCCATGCCTACCTGGCTCCCATGTGGAAAGCAGCGCTACTACATCGACGAAGAAGCGCTATTTTGGGAGCTTCACGGCGAGGTCACAGCCACTGAGATTCACGGCATCACCGACATCTTGGTGGCGCTGCACCGCCAGCATGGAGTCGCGCTGGCAGTCTGCGATGCGCGCAACTCCAGCGCCATCACACCGGAGGCGCGAAAGGCCATTAGCGACCGCCACACCGCTGGCACCGCAGTGGCTGCCCCCAGCGTGATCTTTGGCGGCAGCGTCATTCAGCGCACGCTCTTGCCCCTGGTCCTTCGCGCCATCCGCCTGCTGGGAGCAAAGCCGCCCGAGATCGATTTTGTCGCCACCGAGCAAGAAGCGCACGCGTGGCTAGCGCGAAAGCGGAAGCAAGCACCACGCTGACCACGCGCCGGTGTTAGAAGCGACGCGTGGTCCTGCGCAGTAAGACGAAGCCGACAAGCACGCCAGCAGGAAGCGCGCTTATCGGCTTTTTAGACCCGGCTTACTTCATCAGCACTTGCACGCCATAGTTTGCAAAGCGGTCGGTCACCCCTACTTCGAGGCCTTCGGTGACATCCAGGCCCACTGCATCCAGATCAAACGTACCGCCAGCCCCAAGCACCACAGCGGCCCCATAGGTCTTCATGTCTTTGCGGCTGACCAGGCGCAGCTGAACCGTGCCCGTAACTGGAACGTCGCCATCGCTGGGGCCATCAAGCCACAGCAATCGGTAGCCCTTGGCTCCCGGATACGCCACGCGTCCTTTGACCTGTGAGCCGGTCAGGGTCGCAGTAATTTGCAGCGCGCGCGTCGGATCAACCCCAAACACGTTGCTCTGCAGCGAGTACGGAACGCCCCGCGAGACACCCTTGACCGAGAACCGATAGCGACCAATCGGCACATCCAGCGCGGCTTGCAGGCCTTGACGTTCGATGCGCTCCCAGCCGACCGCTTGCCACTCCACCGCCCACAGGTTCGCAACGACCTTGCCCAGCTCGGCATCGACGGGACTTGGCGTATAGGTCAAAAGGATGTCGCGCCCGCGACTGCCCACCGGTCGCCCCGAGCGCGTCAGCACGTCGGCAAATACTCCCGGCTTGCCGTAGTCTTCGCGCTGCAGCACCACCTCGGGCGTACCTTCCTCGGGGTCGCCACCGTAAAACACAAAGGTCGCGCGCCCGGTCACACGCTTGACCAGCGGGTCTGGCTGCGCCGCCACCGGCAGACTGCTCTTTAGCCGCATATATAGAGACTTCGGAAGCGCCTCCGTCACTGGCCCCAGCCGCGGCGCCCGAATTAGCGACCCCCGTGCTTGCGTC
>JAGNNG010000360.1 GCA_017990795.1 Deltaproteobacteria bacterium | reverse complement strand
ATCATATCGGCGTAAATGGGCGACAGCAGATAGCCCAGCGTCGAGTACGCACCGACGGGTCGCAGGTGGGTATCAAAGCCTGCGGCTTGCAGTCGTGCGACCTCGGCCAGCGCATCGGCCTTGCTGAAGTAGCCCAGATAGGCGACCCGACCCACCAGTGGAAAGCTGTAGGTGCGTAGGCGCAGCTCGGTTTGATAGGCCGCCGACAGGTTCCATGCCACCGGACCGCCGGTATCGACGTAGCGGGTAAACTCGCCGTCCCCGCGTAGGCCCAGCTGTGAGATGCCAAACGCGCGTGCCTGCAGCGCCAAGCGCAGCCGCTGTTTGATTAGTGGCGGCGTGCTGGGATCGTCAATGACGGCAGTGGCCGGGCGGCGAATGCGCAGCAAGTGCAGCTGTCCGACGCTCTGCTGGGTTAGGTAGCGCACCGTCTCGCACCCGCTCTGTGCGAGGACCAGCAGCAATATCAACAGGCTTTGCCAGGTGCGCACGTTGTCAGCCTAGCACGAGCCCTGCTCTTGGTTGGTAGGCTGGCGTGGTGGCTATTCACCGGGCCTGCGTAGCAAGTTATGCAGACTGACACCTAGATGACGCAGTTTTTGCAGCTTTTGTGCGCAGCGAGCTGACTCCTGCGGTCTTGCCACTCAGGTTCCTACGAGGCAGCATGCCGAAACTATTTGGACCACCCGATCTGGCACCAAAAATGCTTTGAGCTTTCAACAATGGAAAGCTCATCAGGCGCGACAGAGACAGGTAATTTGCGGCCCTCATCGGGGCGACCCTCGACGGGGGCTTCATCAGCGACAGCTCTGGTTCCAGCGCCTGGCCTGGCGCCGGCCACAACGATGGGAACGGTCGCGGTGGTGCTTAATCGCAACGCACGCGGTGTCAGTGCGCGGCAGATTGCGCGCATTCGGGGTCTTCACGGCACGCAGGATGTGTTCGTGTCCGAGAGCGCGCAGCACAGCCGACAGATCGCCGCGACGGTGCTGACCCAGGGCTATCAGACGGTGCTCTTTGGCGGCGGGGATGGCACCTTCGTGTGCTGTCTGAACGATCTGATGGCGCTGGCGGCACAGAGCGCACTGCCTCTGCCCCGGGTGGGCCTCCTGCGGATGGGGACCGGAAATGCGCTGGGCTACTATCTTGGGATCTCGCCGCCGTCGCTGCGCGGCCTGCGTACCGAGCTTAACCGTGCCAAGTCGGCGACTGGGACGCGCGAGCTGCCCATGCTGATGGTGGATGGTCGTCTGACCCCGTTTGCGGGTACCGGTCTGGACTCGCAGATCTTAGAGGACTACGCGGCGACGACCCGCGCTCTGGATGCGATGAAGCTAGGCTCTCTGATGGGCTCGCCACTGCGGTACGTATTGGCGATTGCGCTGCGCTCGGTGCCACGGTTTGTGGTGCGCAAGCTGCCGCAGGTCGAGGTTGTCAACGTCGGTGGCCCGGCATACGCGGTAAACCCCGACGGCTCACTAGACCCGACCCCGCTGCCACGAGGGACAGTGCTGTATCGCGGGCCTTGTACGCTGGCTGGCGCTGCGACGTGCCCAGTCTTTGGCTTTAACGTGCGCATCTTCCCGTTTGCCGATCTGCGGCGCGACAAGTTCCATGTCCGCTGCACCGATGCCTCGGCGATGGAGGCGCTGTCGCACTTGCCTGCAGTGCTCAGTGGCGCCTATCGCAGCCCGTCGCTGCGTGACTTTCTATGCGACTCGGTCGAGATCCACATGCAGAAGCCGGTGCCGATGCAGATGGGCGGCGATCTTTTGCGTGATCGTCGCGACTATATGCGCATCGACCTGGCCGACAATCCGGTGCGGGTCTTGGGCGGGGCAAGCAGCGAGTAGCCAGCAGCAGCGTGTCGCTACTTGGGGTTGGTCGCGTCGGGCTTGAGCAGCTCGGGATTGGGCTCGCGGCCGCTGCGGTTTACCGTCGGGCCGACCGTCTTGGGCATGAGCTGCGGCTTGGGCTTGTCAAACTCGAAGACTTTGGCACCGCTAAACTGGCCGGGACTGCCGGCGCTGCTGCCAGTGGTCATGTTGGTGCGATCTGGCGGCGTCTGGCCCGGCTGAGCCCCAACGAGGTTTAGCTTTTCTTTCCCTGCAGCGGGCTTGGGCGGCTCTGCTCCTGGCAGACCGGCGCGCACAGTGCCAGCAGCACCAGCCACCGTCGGCGTAGTGCCTGCGGCAGGTGTTCCGGCGCTACTGCCACCCTTGCGTTTGCGCTGCGCAGGCTCACTGGAGAACGGCTCACCGCTTCCTGCTCCAGCGATGGGCTTTCCAGTGGTTGATTTACCAGCAGCGCCACTGGCCGCAAGCTGCGCTTCCTTGCGCTCTTGGATGCGGGCGACGATGCGATCGTGCTCCGCCGAGAGCAAGCCAGCATGCACATCGGTCAGCGGTTCGCTGTCGCGCAGTGCTTGGTACAGCTTCACCCCAGTTAGCGCCACATAGTCGAGCCGCCGGGCTTGAAACTCACCTTCGCGCACGGCCACAAAGCCGGTATCCGATGAAAAGCTGGCCGGTGGCAGCGAGAAACGAGGGAAGCCCTGCGCCTCGCTGCGGTTTAGCTGTACGCGCGGGCCATCGTAGGCCTTTGGGCGCCAGGCGACGATCTTGTCACCGACGCGGAAATCGACCCAAGCAGGAGCCCAGTCACCGCCAGGAACCCAGCCCCAGTTGCAGTTGGACAGGCCGGTCTCGACCCAGCGCCCATAGTGATCGGTGACCCAGCTGATCTTTAGGTCGCTGGTAAACGTCCAGCCGTACTCGGACATGACCCAGTGGCCACGCATGTACGGCTGAAAGTCCGGCCCCACAAGATCTGGGTGCGGACAAAACACCACGCCGTAGCGATCGGTGTCGATAAACGTGCCCCAGTCGCGCAGGACATCGAAGAACGCCTCGATTGGGACAGGCTTATTGTTCGACGGTGGGGCCGGAATGGGGCCGCTAAAGTCGTCGGCTTGAGCAGGGCTGGTCAGACCGGCTAGGCCCAGACTCAGCGACAGGCTAAAGAGCAGACGCTGGGGAGCCACTTGCAACCAGCGCCGCATGGTCTTTGGCAAGGTCAGCCTTCGCGGTGAGAACCAAGACGCAACCAGCCCGGACGCGCGGTGCGGGCTACGCAAGGTTTCAAGCAAGTGGGTAGACGACATAAAAAGACCTCTTGCTGATTATCATGCACGCGGCCCGGCTGTCTCCAAAGTCTGCGCCTGCGATATAGTCCGCGCCTAGTCCACAAGCGCTTGCCGAAAATGGCTTGGCAATCAGCTACTTCTCCGAGAGGAAACGCTCATGAAATACGCAAAAATGCGACCGCTAACGGCGCGGCTTCAAGCGCTTGGGAATGGAAATTTTTTTGTTGGGTTGGGCGCGCTGTTG
>JAGNNG010000359.1 GCA_017990795.1 Deltaproteobacteria bacterium | reverse complement strand
AGCCAGCGACATAGCACGGATATCCGAGATGGCCAGCTCCGCCAGCCTAGATCCAATTCGCATCTTGGCAGTGTATCGCCGCCCGCGCGGACAGTGCGCTGGTTTCTTATGCATCGGCTCGATTCGCCTAAGCATTCCCAGCGCATCGCGGCTCACGCAGGCTGGGCGGCGCTCTTGCGGGACGCGACTAGGCCCAGTCTTCTGAGCTTGTCGTGAAGCGTGGACTTGGGCACATCTAAAAGCTCGGCAGCAGCTCGTCGATTGCCACCGGTCTGCTCAAGAGCATGGGCGTAAATATCGCGCTCAATGTCCGCAAAGCGTCGTCCCAGCACCGGTACAGTCGCAGTCGGCTCGGCAGCATGCCCCGGTGCTGAGAGGAAACCCAGTTCACTTGCGCGCGCGGACCCGGGCGAGGCACCTGGGCCCACAATGTCGCTGGCGGTTAGTAGCGGCCCGGCTAAGTGCATCGCGCGCAGCACGGCGTGTCGTAGCTGGCGGACGTTGCCCGGCCACGGCTGCTTGGCCACCAGCGCCAGCTCTGAATCAGCGATGGAACAAGCCTGCAGGCGACCGCCCGATTCGCTCAGAAAGTGCCTAACCAGCGGGCCCACATCTTGGCTCCGAGCTCGCAGCGGTGGAATCATGACCTCGAGTCCGCATAACCGGTAGTACAGGTCCGCGCGGAAGCGGCCTTGCTGCACGGCAAGGGCCAGGTTTTGATGGGTCGCCGCCACAATTCGCACCTCGACCGGGACTTCACGGGTGCTGCCCACGGGCCGAATGGCTTTGGACTCCAGCGCGCGCAGCAGTCGGGGCTGCAGCTCCAGTGGCAGCTCGCCGATCTCGTCCAGAAATAGCGTGCCGCCGTCGGCCTCTCCAAAACAGCCAAGATGTCGTCGCTGCGCCCCGGTAAAAGCACCACGCTCATGGCCAAACAGCTCGCTCTCGATAAGCTCCTTGGGCAACGCTCCACAGTTGACTGCGATTAGGTCGCCGCGCAGGCCGCTCTGCTCGTGAAGTGAGCGCGCTACTAGCTCTTTTCCGGTGCCGCTCTCGCCCAGGACCAAGACCGCCATTCCCGTTGGTGCAAAGCGCTGGATCTGGGCGCGGACCTGCTGCATCGCTGCACTATTTCCGATCAGCAGCGAGTCCTGTCCCGTGCTGCACACACGAAGCTGCGTTCGTCCTATGACTAGGCAGCTACCGAGTCGCAGCTCGCCGCGCTGCACACGGGCACCGTTTATGAACGTGCCATTGCGCGAGCCCACATCGGCGACCAGGAGTGCATCGCCATCGGGGCTTAGCAGGACATGGTGCTGCGACACAAACGAGTCGGGCAAGACCCAGTCATTGTCCGAGCTACTGCCGATGCGGGTTGGCTTGGTGATGGTACGGGTCTCGCCGTCGCTGGTGCGCAAAAGAAGGGCTCCGGCAGCTGCTTTCGGGGCCATGCGTGGCAGCAGGGGCGTCTGTCCGTTGCGGCTGAGCGTCAAAAGCTGGGAATCGCGCGCACTAAATCTGGTTTCGCGATCGTTCATCCTGGCTTCGCGGTCCGGGGCATCTGCAGCGACCGATGGTGTGCCTGCAGCGGCGCGCGCGGCATAGCTGCCAGGACGAGCCGCTGGCTCTCCCGCGCTGCGTAAGCGTGCTGGGGCTGCAGCGGGGGCCGTTAACGAAGGAAAGTCAGGCAGCGCGGGTCGGAGCATGTCATCCTCTGGTGGTGCTAGGTGGGTGTAGGTCGCAGGGTGTATCCAGCTTTTTGAGTCATCGTGCAGGCCCGCGCAAAAGTTGCTAAGGTGGCGAACTTTTTTGGTTTTTTGTCGTGTCGCTCGTCGGAAGACCGCTGACACCCAGCTGTAAGAGAACTGGTCAAACATGGAAAAGCCCGCTGCTACTTCGTCTGTTTCTGCTCCGTCTTCGCTGCTTGCCACGCCTCCGGATCTGCTGATTCGCGCGCTGCATCGGGGGCTCAACGTGCGGATTGTTGCCGCCATCACCACGCAGCTCTGCCAAGAAGCGGCGCAGCGCCATCGCAGCAGTCCCGCTGCCACCTGCGCGCTGGGACGGGGCCTATCGGCGAGCTTGCTGCTGGCGACCCTGACTCGCGGCGGTGAGCGGGTCACCATTCAGCTGCAGGCCAGCGGTCCCCTACGCGGCTTTACCGTCGATGCCTATGACGACGGCTTGGTGCGTGGCTATCCGCTAGAGCCGCAGGGGGCGCCTACTGTTTCGATGGCAGGGCGGCAGCAGCTGTGCAAGCTGATTGGGCGAGACGGTGTCGTCAATGTGATGCGCGATGTCGGCCTCAAAGAGCGCTTCCAAGGGCAGGTCAACCTGGTCACGGCTGAAGTCGACGAGGACGTGGAAGCCTACCTGCGTCAGTCCGAGCAGATCCCGTCGGCGCTGGGCACCGAGCTGGTGATGGACGCTGCCGGCAAAGTGCTGCGGGCCGGGGCGGTGCTGGTGCAGAGCATGCCCGACTCTCCGCCTGAGGTGCTAACGCAGATTCGCGAAGCTCAGCACGCGCTGCGTAGTGGCGGCCTGTATGACTGCTTAAACCTCGACGAGACGACGCCGCTGCAGCTGGCGCAGCTGGTGATGGGCGTGTATGGCGACGGAGTGGAAGTGCTGGACTCGCGACCGCTGGCCTTCCGTTGTCGCTGTGACCGAGGCCGCATCGAAGCCATGATTGCTGGCATGAGCCTGCCCGACCTAGACGGACTTATCGACGAGGGCAAGGCCGAGATCACCTGCAACTTCTGCAGCGAGGTGTACCTGATTTCCCGAGAGGAACTGGTGGAGATGCGGGCCCTCGCCAAGCAGCGCGAGCAGAACTAATGACGCACCGCCTGGCTTTTTTGCAGGTGTCGGCGGAAGTGCAGGCCGCTCTCGCTGAGCATCGGCCCGTGGTCGCGCTTGAGTCGACGCTACTGGCGCACGGTCTGCCGCAGCCTCAGAACCTGGAAGTGGCGGCGCAGGCCGAAGCCACGGTGCGAGCCGGTGGAGCAGTACCGGCGACGGTGGCGGTGCTCGATGGTCGGCTGCGAGTCGGCCTCTCGACCTCAGAGATTGAGCGGGTGGCGACGCAGCCGATGCTGAAGCTGTCCGCTGCGGATCTGGGCCCGTGCATTGCCGCCAGAGGCTGTGGTGCAACGACGGTTTCTGCGACGGTG
Source organism: Deltaproteobacteria bacterium (assembly GCA_017990795.1). Taxonomy (GTDB): domain Bacteria; phylum Myxococcota_A; class Polyangia; order Palsa-1104; family JAEUJZ01; genus JAGNNG01. The sequence continues at coordinate 219 of JAGNNG010000359.1, read as the reverse complement.
GTTGCTGCCGCACGCGCTGGCATTCGCTTGTTTGCAACCGGTGGCATCGGCGGCGTGCATCGTGGGGATGCGCTCGATGTTTCCTGCGATCTGACGACGCTGGCCAGCGAGCCCGTGGTGGTCGTCTCAGCTGGTGCCAAGGCCATCCTGGACCTGCCGCGAACGCTTGAATATCTAGAGACGTTGGGCGTGCCGGTCGTCGGCTATCAGACGTCGGAG
>JAGNNG010000358.1 GCA_017990795.1 Deltaproteobacteria bacterium | reverse complement strand
GCATCGATGCCGTAGACATGGACCAGCCGCTTGGTCGTGCCCGAGGTGCTCGCGGTCCACGCGGTGCCGTCGTAGTGAACGATGGCGCCAGCCCCGCCGACGGCCCAGATGTCGGTGGCGCTGCTGCCCCACAGGCCGGTCAAGGGCTGAGTGGTGCCGCTGGGCACTGCCGTCCACAGGCCGCCCTGGTTGTGCAGCATCAGGCCGCCCGCGCCAGCCGTCCACACATCGGTGGCCGATGCGCCCCACACAGCGCCAAGCGCCTCACCTTGAGGAAGCGGATTTTCGGCGCAGAAGTTATCGGGGCTGCAGATGGCAGGAGCGAAGGCGGCTCCGACTGTGGCCTTGTCGAACAAGGACAGCGTGCAGTCGCCGCTGCTGCCACGATCCGCGCACGCTCCGGACCAGCCGACGAAGGTGGACTTGTGGTCGGTGATGGCGCTTAAGGTCAGCGGTACGCGCTGGCCAAACAGCGCCGAGCAGGTGCTGCCGCAGTCGATGCCCGCAGGCTCAGAGACAATGGTGCCGGTTCCGGTTCCGGATTTTTCTACCGTGACGGTGACCGGGTTGTATTCGAAGCGCGCCGTGACCTCGACTGCGTCTTGCAGGCTGACGGCGCAGGTGACGTCGGTGCCTTTGCAGGCTCCGCCCCAGCCCAGAAACACCGACTCTGCACCAGCCGTCGCAGTCAAAGTAACTTGAGCGGAAGGGGCCAGCGCCGCCGCACACTGCGCGCCACAGTCGATGCCGCTTGGGGCCGAGGTGACGACGCCTGCGCCCGAGCCCAGCCGCACCACGGTCAAAAGCCGCGTATCGGCCTGCGAAGCCTGCTGCTGACTGCACGCTGAGGTACCCAGCGCCCACAACGCCAACATCCCAGCAGGGACGCTAAGGCGACGCAGACCCAGGACCTTGCTGCTCCGAGCGGAAAAGCTCTGGCTGGCCATCTTTGGAGGAAGGCCCGCAGCGACTGGCGCTGCCAAGTCCGACTGGGCCGCACTGGCCTTTTGAAACAACGACGGCTTGTAAGAACGCTTCATAAAGACCCCTTCTTGTTGTCTTTTGAGCACTGGCGCGACCTCACCTCACTTCGCTGGCCCCCCGCAGGAACCAGCGCTGTCGCAGGCCACACCCAAGAAAATCTGCAGCGATCCCCAAGACATCCACAGGCGCGCTGCACGCAGAAATTCCCAATGTATTTAATGTAACCTGAATAACAGTAAAGCAATCCTGATAATTCTCGGTAAGCGCAGGCTGCGGTGTGCCTACAAGCCCCACGGCAGCAGCCCCAGTGCCTGCGCGGGCAAACCGGAGCAGCGGGGCTCTGACCTCTCGCAGCTCGCCTGGGCAGGCCACCACCCCAAACCCCCACGGCCACGGGTATGCCGTAGCGAGCCGGAGGGCGTTTGCAGTAACATCAAAGGCTAGGTCGCGCGCGGATCAGACCGGCTCTAGGCGCTTACAGCCGCGCGAGCGGCCCAGACACAAGGTGCGCACCGGCAGGTATCTGTAGTCGTAGCCGAATACTAGGAAGGCCCATGCCCGGATTTGTCCTCACGTACCAAAACTTGAAGAGCTGGGCCGAGCGCCTGCGCCTCCCCAACCGCTGGAACGACGAGGTCGAGCAGCTGGCGATCCGGTGCCGACTTCTGGACACGGATGTGCCGCTGGTAATCATTCCTCGGCCCGATCGCGGCATGGTGACACTGGCGGTGACGCTGCCGTTTGCGATCCCGGGAGCGCGCTATCCGCAGATTGGCGAGTCGCTGACCATCCTCAATGCCCGCTCGTATATGGGCGCGTGGATCCTCAATGCCGACAAGGGCGAGGTCTATTTCCGCATCACCCTGCCCGCCAATGAAGTCGAGTATGGAGACGAGGCGCTGCGCTTTGTCGCCTCGATCGTCGTAAGCTCGGCGGACGCGATGGCCAAGGCGCTGTTTGCAGTCGCACAGCAGGGCGCGCCACCGGATGTGATCGCCCAGACCAAGGTCTAGCCGCCGCTTTAGCGCCCACTCCCTCCTCAGAGACTGCTTTGGTAGCAGCCCAAGACCGGTCTCAGCTCAGCGTTCAGCAGCGAAGAAGACGGCTCCTCACCGCACACCTCGGTGGAATAATGTGGCACTCGCGAACTCCGTGGTATCTACGGGGGCATGGAAGCCTCTACGCAGACAGAATCGGGTGTGTGTTTCGACGTCACGGCAGCAGACTTTGAGCAGCGCGTGCTGGCTCGCTCGCAAGAGGTTCCCGTGCTGGTGGATTTTTGGGCAGAGTGGTGCGGCCCCTGTCGCATGCTCGGTCCGGTGCTGGAGCAAGCCGTCAGCAAGCTAGGAGGCCGGGTGCTGCTGGCCAAGGTCAATACCGACCACGCTCAAGAGCTGGCGCAGCGCTACCGCATCTCGGGCATTCCGGCGGTGAAGGCGTTTCACAAAGGCCGCGTCGTCAGCGAGTTTGTCGGGGCCCGCGATGCCAAGTTCGTAGCCAGCTTTTTAGCCTCGCTGTGCCCGTCGCCCAGTGAAGAAGCGCTGGAGCAAGCCGCCAAGCTGATGATGGCGCGGCAGCTGGTAGAAGCCAGCGTGCTGCTAAGGCCGCTGTGCCAAGAGAGCTCGGGTCTAAGCAGCGAGAAGCTGGCGCTGGCGCAGGTGCTGCTGGCCGAGGCGCTGCTGGGACAAGGGCCAGCCGGGTTTGCGCAGGTGCAGCTGCTGCTGGATTCGGTCGATCCACGCAGCCTGCAGCAAGAGCGAGTCGAGCTGCTGCGCGAGGTGCTGGCTTTCTTCCACGTCGCAGAAGAGGTCGGCGGTCCCGCTGCCGCGCTGGCTCGTCACCAGCAGGACCCCAGCGATGCCGTCGCGCGCTACGCATTGGCATCGGCGCAAGCACGTCGCGGCGAGTTTGCCCCGGCGCTGGAAAATCTGCTGGAGCTGGTCGTCAGTCACCGTCGCTACCGCGAAGATGCAGGCCGCAAGGCCATGCTCGCGCTGTTTCAGTTTCTAGGCCCAACCCAGGAAGTCACGCAGGAGTTTCGGCGGCGCCTGCAGGTAGTGCTGTAACCGGAAAAGCCCGGCCACAACGCACAGATGCGGGCCGGGCACCGCGCACTCTCGCTACGGAATACCGTCGGTACCTGCGCCGCATACGATGGCACAGACGCGCTCGTGGGGCTGCGCTGGGACCAGACCACTTAGCAGCGCAGCGACTGCGGCAGCGCCAGATAGCTCAGCTGCAACTCCCAACTCGCGCCACAGATACTGCGCCGCAAGTCACATCTGATCATCGCTAACCAGCACCACTTGCTCGACATGGGCGCGCACCAGATCCAGGTTTAGCTGCGCCGTGCGACGAGGGGCGAGCGTACCGGCTGCCGTCTCGATCTGCGCCAGCTCAATGATGCG
>JAGNNG010000009.1 GCA_017990795.1 Deltaproteobacteria bacterium | reverse complement strand
GCACAGCTCCCGTCCGATATAAAGCCCCGCCGCCGCTGAAAACTGCTGCCCCCGCCGCTTGGCCCGCCGCAGCAGCAGCCGCAGATCACCGCCGCGCACGTACTCCAGCACCACGTAGTAGTCACCATCCAGCTGCACCACGTCCAGCGCCTGGACGATGCAGGGATGCTGCAGCCGCGCCGCCAGTCGAGCCTCGCCAAAAAACAGCGCCAACAGCAGCGGCTGACTGGCCAGCTCGGGATGCAGCTTTTTCAAAACGACGGTCTTTTCAAAGCCGCCCGGAGCCACCCGCTTGCCCAAAAATACCGTCGCCATGCCGCCCTGCTGCAGATAGGGACCCAGCCGATAATGGGCGACCACAGGCGCCGAGCCGGAGAGCGGGCGACTTGCAGCCAAGCGCTTATGAACATCCGACGCAGACCCGACGGAGGACACGGAGGCAGCGTACTTTCGTCCCCGACACAAGGCAATCGGCTTTTCGCCTATCTGCAAGTAGCCAGGCCGTGCCAGCGCCCCCTCAGGCCCACCTATCACCAGCAGCGCTTTCCGTGCGCAGCCCTCCGCAGGCATAATCAGTCGCAGATGCGTCAGCGTCCGCCACCCGCCAGCGCGCCTGTGCCGCAGCCAAGCAGCCCCGCAGGCAAGCTGCAGCCTGGGCAAGCTACTCGCCCGAGTAGAACCCTGGGTTCCCTGGTGCTGGGGCTGCGCCGCGTCGCCGAGCGTGAAGCGCGCGCGCAGCTGTCGCGCTGTCGTTCGCAGCTGGAAGTCAGCAGAGCCCAGGCGACCCAGGCCTCAGACGCGCTGGCACAAGCAGCGCGAAGGCTACAACAGCACCGGCTGGCGCAGCAGCAACCAGCCACATCACCGACGAGCACGCGACGCGCTTTTGAGCTTGCGGCTTATGCTACAGAGCTTCAGCGTCAGCAAGCCAGCGTGGCGAAGCTGCAAGCCGACGCCGACGCCGCTGCGACCCAACTGGAGACGCTGCGACGCGAGCACGAGGTCCTACAAGAGCAGCTGCGGCTGGCCATCGCGCGGCGAGAAGCAGCGGTGCTGTTTGAGACCTCGGCCCAGCGCGAGCAGCGTCGGCACCGCGCCCTGCGGCAGCGCATCCAAGAAGAAGAGGCGCGGGATCGCTTCATGGTCACGCAGCTGCAGCAGAACAAAAAGCCCAGCCGTCGCTAGCAGTCAGAAAGCATCCTGTTTAAGCCAAATTCGGCGATTTCCAGCCAAATCCAGCTGAATAATGGCTTTTTTTGCAGTTTTTTGCGGATTTTGGTGCAATTTTGGGTCTAGGCGAAGTCAAAGCGACCTCCCTAGACCCATGCAGGTGGCCTAGGCGCGCGTCCAGCCTTTGACGATGTTTTCTGTAAACAGCTCGTCCCATAACTGGTCGATCTGGGCGCGGGTGTTGCTGACGCGGATCTCGCGCGACAGCGGCTCTTTGCGGCCCGGCGAGAAGTCCGTAAAGTGCAGCACGTACGCGGGGTAGTCACCCTCGGTCTGCTTGTTGGTCTGCCACAGCAGCAGCTTGCGCACCATCGTCTGGCCTTTTTGCGTCTTGGTGTAGACCTCGCGGCGCAGCACCTGGCTGGCGGGCAGCGTCAGCTGGCGCGCGTCTTTGTCGAGCTTTTCAATCTCGACCAAGTCCGCCAGCTGCTGCGCCCGCACGTCGCTGACACTGACCTGCTTGTCCTCGCGACGGCGCACAAAATTCGGCGAGATCGGCGTCGCCAGCGGCAGCCGACGCAGCGGCGCGTAGCTCTGCGCCTTGTCGTCCCAAGCCAGCGCCATCTTGTCGACGCTGCCCCCGCGTGAGGTCTGCGTCAAAAGGTCCAGGCAGCTGATCTCGATCACCCACTCGGGCCGCACCATCTGGTAGGCCAGGTGCTCCGAGCTTGACTCGACGTACTCGCTGCGCACGACCTTTTGCTTTAGCTCGGTCAAAAATGTGCGGCGTTCCTCGTCGGAAAAACCACCACCGACGCGGCCCAGCAGCTGCAGCGAGCCGTCCTTGCGCATCACCGCCACCAGCAGGTCGTGCAGAAAGCCGCGCCGCTCGTCGATGCTCTCGGTAAAGCCGACCACCGCCACGTCCAGCGTGTGCCGCGGCTTCAGCTTGTAAGTACCCGCCTGATCGCTGCGCAGGACCAGGCCCTCGCCGCCTTGCTGCTCGACCCAGCTGGCGAAGTACTGCTCGATTTCCTCGACGGACTTGACCCACACCGAGTCCACCGGCGCCACCCGCACGCCGCCGCCAAACAGCTTCTGCAGTCGAGAAACCGTATCGGCATGCTTGCCTGTCGCGGCTTGACCGTCCAGGTCCAGGATGTCAAACGCCGCAAAGCACAGCCCGTCGAGATCCGCCTGACCGCCCGGCTGGCGCGCCGTCCGGCTGACATCGTGTACGCGGGGCCGCGTCCCGTCCGAGTGACGGAAATAAAGCTCGCCCGCGATCAGCGCCGTCTTGACGCCCGCGCGCTGTAGCTGCTTCTGCGCCTCGTCGAGCAGCGGCAGGCCCAAGCGCACCGTGCCGCCGGGATTGACCAGCAGCGCCTGACCGTGCGCAAACCACAGCACCGCAAACTCGCCGTCGACCTTGCGCGACAAGTGGTACTCAGCGACGGGCAGACGGCCTTTGAGGTCGCGCTTGTCCAGCGGCTGCATCCGCGCCGAGGCCAGGCGACGATACTCCTGGGTGCGCGCCCAGATCGTCGGGTCCGTCAGATCCTTGCCCTGAGCGACGCCGTAGCGACCGAGCTTGGCCTCGATTCGGGCCGGATCAATCAGCTGCGACAACGTATTTTTTGCCTGCGTCATGGCTACGCCTTCTCCGAAGCTGCGGGAGCCCGAAGCTCCAGGTTGGACAGGTGCAGGATCAGGCAGTAGCTGTCGCCCTGCGTGCGTCCCTCAAGAAAGCCGCGATAGGGCGTGCCGCCGCGCATAAACACCAGCGGCTGGTTGCTCTTGGGCCCCGCACCAACGAGCAGCAGGCTCTCTTTCTGCTCTAGCTCTTTGGCGATCTCAAACAGGAAGTCGTAGGTCAGGCCGTTTACGTGGACGACCTGCAGCTTGGCGGCGAACACAAACTTGTTCCAGACCTCGGCCTTCTTCAGCAGCTTCCCTGACCACTTCAGCGGCTGCTCGACGGCGACGTTCTGCTGATTGGCCTTGTGGGCGCGGCGATCTTTCTCGCTGCCGTCGGGATTGCGGATGATGTCCCACTCCGCAACGGTGTGAACGATCTTCTGCTCGCTGCCGACGTACACGCGCGAGGTATCCCGCAGGTACGAGCCGGCACGCTCTAGGTCCACCTCGGGGTCGCCTTTGATCAGCGCCTCGGACAGCGCCGACAGCGGCTCTGCGCCGCCGACTTTTTTGCACAGCGCTTCTAGGTCGTGCTCAAGCGTCGTGCGGATGACGCGAACATTGCTGACCTGCTGCCCTTTACCGTCGAGCCAGCGCACTGCCAAGTCGCTCGTGACACTCCGCGTCTGCACCAGGGCATCGCGGTTTTTGCTGTTGCTTAAGTTGATGCTTCCCATGGGTGCGGCTCCTTACATCATCCCGAAGTCCATGCTGTCCTCGTCGTCGTCCCCGGCCTGGCTCTCGGCCTCTTCCTCGGGATCGGCGGCTTGCGGCAGCGCGACAAACTGCAGGTGCGCTTTTTTGCCCACGCACAAAAACGGCTGACCGTCGCTGCCCGCAAGCAGAAACGCGGTATCGGGATGCAGGCCCCCTCGGTAGCTAAACGAGAAGCTGTAGATCGCGCCTTTGCGCAGCTCGGCCAGCAGGTCGTCGGCCCCCATCGGCGGCGTCAGCGCATAGACCGACTTGATGTTGTGCGACAGGTACTCGTCCAGGCTGGCCCGCGTCGATAGCGGCACCGGGGCGTTAAACGAGGACGCCACCTTGTGCAGCTCTTTTCCGTCCTTATCGACCGGACGCAGCGTCGCGCGATCACAGTACGCACCGTCTGGATCCAGCATCAAAAGCGCACTGCCGCCGTTGCCTACCAGCGTCCGACCGTCGCCGCCCAAGATCGCCAGCTGACACTTCTGGCTTTTTTCGTCGAGCACCACGGTATCGACAAAGCCGTACAGCTTCTTGCGATCGACCTTGTCCAGCTGGAACGACAGCTCGGCGCTGCCGTAGCGGAACACCAAACCCTTGGCCATAAAAACCTCCTGCTGCGCCGCGATCGACAGAGCTTCGTGGGCGGTGCAAGCAGCCAGGCAGCTACGCCAGTCACCCCTTGAGATCTCATTACGATCACTAAATTCAGTTTTCGGGACCACGAATTTTAGCGTATGAAATCAGCGAGAAGGAAGGCCTTTGTGCGGGCGCGACGGTAGACGCAGGAGATTGGGCGATAAGTCGCCCAGCATCGCTTGCGTAGCTAGCAGCAGCAGCGACGGGAAATTACGCATGCGATGAGTGTATGCGAGCAGCAGCGGGCAAGTAGCAGCAGGCCGGCGCAGGTGTGCCGATGTCAGGCAAGCTCGGCTGACGTCGGATGACCGCTGAGTGCTTTGGAAAAAGCAGCACTGTCCGCTCTACCGAAAAGGCAGAGCCGCAGGACTTATCGAGAGTTGCTTGGGATCAAGAAGCGAAAGGGAAGGTTGGCGGGAAATACGCGTTGCCTGGGGAAACACAGAATCAGCGACGGCGGGAGCTGACTGCGCTCCCGCCCAAGCTCGCGTGGCTACGGCTAGCTGCAGCCCGAGGTCGCGCCACAGTTGAGGCACTTGTGACAAGCCCCGGAGCGCACCATGATCGTGCCGCACTCGTGGCAGGTCGGCGCATCGGACTCAGCACGCCAGGTGCTGGTGCTGCCAAACAGCACACCGACTGCTGCGGGTGGCACCACCGTCGAGGTTGCCTTCACTGCTTGCTTCTCGTCGGCGGGCTCGCTGGGCAGCTCCATCTCCAGCTGCTCGCCCTGGTACTGCTCCGGCAGGAACTTCGACTCCAGCCAGCGGAACAGATAGTCCATGATCGACGAGGCACGCGGGATCTCCGAGTTGCCGGTCCAGCCCGAGGGCTCAAAGCGGGTACGGCTAAACTTGTCGACCAAGAGCTTCAGCGGGACCCCGTGCTGCAGCGCCAACGACACCGCCGTCGCAAACGAGTCCATCAGCCCCGAGATCGTCGAGCCTTCCTTGGCCATCCGCACAAAGATCTCGCCGGGCGAGCCGTCCTCGTACATACCGACGTGGATGTAGCCATCGTGACCGGCAATCTGGAACTTGTGGGTCAGCGAGCGGCGCTCGTCGGGCAGCTTGCGCCGCACGGCCATCGGTGGGCCTTTGGGATTGGCCAGCGCGGCGACATGCTGCAGGAAGTCCTCGACCGACAGGCCAGAGGTGTTCTGCAGGTGCAGCCGGGCAGCTTCCGGCAGACGCTCTAGCAGCTGATTCAGCGCCGAGCTACTGCCTGCACTGACCTGCTTGTCATTTCCGGTGTCACGCTTGCTGGTCGACAGGGGCTGGCTGCGCTTACAGCCATCGCGGTAGACCGCAATCGCCTTCAGACCCAGCCGCCACGCCTGCATGTACGCGTTCTCGATGTCTTCAATCGAGCAGTCGCCGGGCAAGTTCACCGTCTTGCTGATAGCGCCCGACAGGAACGGCTGCGCCGCCGCCATCATCTTAATGTGGCCCATGTGATGAATGGAGCGGCTGCCATTGGCGGGACGGAACGCGCAGTCAAACACCGGCAGGTGCTCGGCCCGCAGGCTTGGCGCACCCTCGATGGTGTCGTTCTCGCTTATGAAGTCGACGATCTTCTTGGCGGTCGGTTCGTCGTAACCCAGCCGAGCCAACGCCTCTGGAACACTCTGGTTGGTGATCTTGAGCATGCCGCCACCGACGAGGCGCTTGTACTTCACCAGCGCAATGTCGGGCTCGATGCCAGTGGTGTCACAGTCCATCATGAAGCCGATGGTTCCCGTCGGTGCTAGCACGGTGGCCTGGGCATTGCGATAGCCGTTCTTGGTGCCAATCGCGATGGCCTCGTCCCACGACTGGCGTGCCGCCGCGAGCAGGTCATACGGACAGAGCGCCGAGTCGATGTAGTCGACGTGCATGCGGTGCTTCTTCATGACGCCCAGGAACGGCTCGCGGTTTTTCGCGTAACCAGCGAACGGGCCGGTGACATCGCGGGCAATCTCGGCGCTCATGCGATAAGCGCGGCCACCCATCAGGGCCGTGATCGCCCCAGCGTAAGTGCGCCCCGCGTCGGAGTCATAAGGCAGACCGCGCGACATCAGCAGCGCGCCAAGGTTCGCGTAGCCCAGGCCCAGGGGCCGGAAGGCATGGCTGTTCTCGCCAATCTTTTCCGTTGGGTAACGCGCAGCGTCGACGATGATCTCTTGCGCCAAGATGGTCAGATCGACTGCTCGCTCAAAGGCGGCAATATCAAAGTCGCCTGCTTGCTTGTGACCCAGCGGGAACTGGAACTTGCGCAGGTTCAAGCTGGCCAAGTTGCAAGCACTGTCGTCGAGGAACATATACTCAGAGCAGGGATTGCTGGCATTGATGCGGTCGGTGTTAGGGCAGGTGTGCCAAGCGTTGACGATCGAGTCAAACTGCATGCCCGGATCGCCACACTGGTGCGCAGCGTCGGCAATCTGCCGCCACAGGTCGCGCGCCTGATACGTATCGACGACCGCGCCGGAAGCCACCGCCTTGGTCTGCCACTGACGATCATGCACCACCGCTTCCATAAAGGAATCGGTCACACGCACCGAGTTATTGGAGTTCTGGAAGAAGACCGAGTTGTAGGCCTCGCCATTGAACTTGCCGTCGTAGCCAGCGTCGATAAGCGCCCAGGCCTTGCGCTCCTCGGAGGCCTTGCAGTGGATGTACTCGACGATATCGGGGTGCTCGACGTTGAGTACCACCATCTTGGCCGCGCGGCGGGTCTTGCCACCGGACTTGATGACGCCCGCAAACGCGTCAAAGCCCTTCATAAACGACACCGGGCCGGAAGCGCCGCCGCCGCCATTTAGCGACTCGCGCGAGCTGCGAATGGTCGAGAAGTTCGTGCCCGTGCCCGAGCCGAACTTAAAGAGCATGCCCTCGGTCTTGGCCAGCGTCAGGATGCTGTCCATGGTGTCGGCCACCGAGTTGATAAAGCAAGCCGAGCACTGTGGCTCTTTCTCGACGCCGACGTTAAACCAAACCGGCGAGTTGAAGGCCATCTTCTGCTCGACCAGCAAGTGCGTTAGCTCGTCACGAAAGACCTGCGCATCGGCATCGGTCTTAAAGTACTTCTTGTCCAGACCCCAGCTGGAGATCGTCGTCACCACGCGGCCAATCAGCTGTCGCACCGAGCGCTCCCGCGAGGGCTCGCCCATGCCACCACGGAAGTACTTCTGCACCACGACATTGGTGGCCAGCTGCGACCAGCTGGCGGGCATCTCTACATCTTTCTGCTCGAAGTAGACCTTGCCGCCTTCACCGGTGATCGAGGCCGTCCGCAGCTCCCACTGCACCTCATCAAACGGGTTTACCCCAGGCCGCGTAAAATATCGTGCGATCGAGAGCCCTCGTGTTGCTGGCTCAGACTGCGCCGCTGCGCCCTTGGCAGGCTTTTTGGTGGCCCCCACACGTTTCCGATTTGAATCGGAGCTGGCTTTGGTCTTGGTCACTGGCTTACCCGCAAAGGTTCTGCTGGTTTGTGCATTCATCACTGCCGTCGCTGCGGACTTCTCGTTCATCATTGCCATTCCCCGAAAATCAACATTGACCCTGCAGGTTGCGCCAGGCATGGCCGAGGGCCTCTCCCGACAAGGCTCGCCACAGGTCAATCACCCCGAACAAGGGAGCCCATCCAACCGCCCCCCGCCAACTTTGTTGCTTAAAAAATGAGTGCTATGGACGGCTTGCGTTACGTGTGCAATCTACGCACACACCAAGTCATCAAGCGAAGGGCTGCTTAGCATGGTGGAAAGCGCAATGGCAACGCCTACTTACCTCTCAATTTCTGCCCGTCGATCACGCCCCCAGGTAGGATATTTCCTACCCAAGTCGGCGCGGGTCGCGACTTGTTTTGTTCTGCTTTTCTCGACGGCAATTGCCTTTTTTGGCAGTGGTTGCCGACGACAATCAAGCTCATCTGTTAGCCAAGCTCAAGCGCACCCAAAAGTGGCGATTGCGCAGCGGGTTGTCACGCTGACCCCAAGCCTTACTGAGATCGTATTTTCCCTCGGCGCAGGCGACCGCGTTGTCGGTGTTTCCGACTACTGCGACTATCCCGCCGAGGCGAAGACCCGCGCTCGCGTCGGCACATTCCTGCAGCCCAGCGTCGAGAAGATCTTAGCGTTAGAACCAAGCCTGGTGCTTCTCGACGGGGTGCAGCAAGACGTAGCAGCGGCGCTGGGTCATGCGGGCGCGCGCGTACTAGCGGTGCCCATGAACGACCTGCGCGAGGTCCGCGCAGCCATCACCCTCGTCGGAGAAGCCCTTGGCGACCGTCAACCAGCAGCGGCGCAGCTACTAACGACGTTGGATGCAGAGCTAGCCACGGTCCGTCAGCAAGTCGGCAGCCGCCCGCGAAAAAAAGTCATGTTTGTCGTCGACCGTCAGCTAGGCGGCCTGCGCGGCTTGGTGGTCGCTGGGCCTGGTACTTACTTGGACGAGCTGCTGCGGCTAGCGGGCGGCGAGAACGTATTTTCTGACCTTAAAGTGCGCTACGCCAAAGTAGCCATCGAAGCCATCCAAGAACGCCAACCCGCAGTCATTCTAGATGCCGTTCATGCCGAGGCTGGTACCGAGCAGGCTGTGCGCGCCGACTGGCAGCCGATGACTGACTTACAAGCGGTCCGCAGCGGCCAGGTCTATGTCCTGGGCAGTCGCGAGTTTGTTACGCCCGGCCCTCGATTGGGACAAGCGCTGCGGCGGCTCGCCAGCCTGCTGCAAGAGCGCCCGTAGCAGCCACTTGCCCCCCGCCACGAGCGCTTTTTGTCGCCTAGTTTTCTATTTGTATTAAGTCCAAATATTCGCCCTGACAGGCCCACTGCCACAGCTCTGCGGCGCGCCAAAGCGGGAACGGATGCGTGCGCGAAGCGGTCTGCAGCAGTGTAAAGACGCGGTCTAAGACTCCGTCCTCTGGTGCCTGCCGTGCCCGCAGCGCTTGATCCATAAAGCGCTCCAGCGACAGCTCGTTTTGCAGGCGCTGACTGTTGCACGCCATCTTCATCAGCACCCGCAGCACCAGCTCTGGATCACGGGTCGCAAGCAGCATCCCGCGATCCGCAGTTAGCTCCGAGCAGCGGTCCCACTTATAAAGGGCCAGCTGCAGCGGTAGCAGCACCAAGTTGCCCACGCCCAGCGTCACCTTGGCCAGCTCGCCCGCGGCAAACGAGAACAGGCGCGCCGCAATCTTGTAAAGGACGTGCTGCGACTGGACATGTGCCAGCTCGTGCGCCATCACCGCGACGATCTCGTCGTCGGACATCATGTCGCACAGCGCACTGGAGATCGCGACGTAGTGGTTTTCGACCCCACCGGTGTGCGCGTTGATGTCGGGACCTTGATACAGATAAAGCTCGGGCAGGTCTTTTAGGCCCAGGTTGGAAGCGGCGCGCTCAAACAGCCGCTCCAGTGAGGGCAGTTGGCTCCCGCCGACGCGCACGAAGCTGCTTTGATTAAACAGGCGGTCGTAGCGCTCCACCGTTACTTCGACCAGCTTGCGCAGCAGCGAGCTGACGCCCGGCACCGACTCCAGCGCTGCCATCGACTTCTGGTCAAGCGGGTGCAGATAACGGCCAGCAACTGCGTGCAGCGACTGCTCGCGACTGCACAGAAGCTGCGCTTGGCAGTGGCCGCAGCGCAGCTTGTCGGGCTGCTCAAAGGCGCGCTGCTGATGAACTCGATTTTTCCCTTGGCAGCGCCGACATGTCAGCACTCGACTGCTGCCTTCACGCAAAGGATAGCTCAGCTGTTCTTCCATGATTTTCCTGTCGTTGACCGGTTTGCGCCGATCTCCGGGCAGTCGTTGCCCAAGACCGAGGCGCCAAAACCGTAACACGGAGCGCCCGCCGATGCCGCTCATGCTGGCGGATTCTCCGGCGGTAAGTAGTGAAAACTCTTCGGCAGTAGCTGCGGTCGCTGGGCTGCTGATTTTGAAAAGGCGCTTGGCTGCCTGCGATGCGCTTGGGTGCGTGTCTGGATCGCCAAAGCTGGCCCTGTAGGCAGCTGCTCACAACGTAGGCGGGCGCGGCTCTCTCGTCGCTGCGTAACGTCATAAAAGACCGCTGTGTCCGGGAAGAATTGTCCCGTGATATCTTGAACGCGCATGTCCTCATCGTTTCCCATGCGTAATGTGAGGGTCCGCTTCTCCGGCGAGACCAACATCGGTATGAAGCGCAAGCACAACGAGGACAGCTTCATCCTCCCTGACTATGAGCGAGTCGCCGTCGTTGCCGATGGCATGGGCGGTCACGCCAGCGGCGAGGTGGCGTCAGCCATGGCCGTCGAGAGCGTAGCGGCTTACCTCAAGTCGACGATGGACGCCTCGACCATCACCTGGCCATTCAAGCTAGATCAAGGTCTGCGCTACGAAACCAACCGCTTGGTCGTCGGCATCAAGCACGCCAACCAGCGCATCTACGACACCGCCCAGCGCAACGAGGCCCAGCACGGCATGGGCACCACCATCGTGGCGGCGCTGTTTTCGGACGACCGCGCGATCATCGCCCACGTCGGTGATAGTCGCTGCTATCGGCTGCGTCGGAATCAGCTGATCCAGCTGACGGAAGATCACTCGCTGCTAAACGACTATCTGAAGATGAAGCGGCTATCGGGTGAAGACGCGGGGCGCTTCCAACAGAAGAACGTCATCGTCCGCGCGCTGGGCATGAAAGAGTCCGTGCAGGTCGACACGCTGGTCGATCTGCCGCAGCTGCACGATGTGTACTTGCTGTGCTCCGACGGACTTACGGGCATGGTGACCGATCCGCGCATCACGGAAATCCTCAGCACCGAGCGCGATCTGGACGTTGCCTGCGAGCGCCTGATCACCGCAGCCAATGATGCCGGCGGCATCGACAACATCACCGCCGTTTTAGCCCGCATCGAGCCGCTGTAAGCGCCGCGCAAGCCTCCTTCTCAGCTCACCTCGCCACTTTCTTTCCAGCGCTCTCCGTCGCTACGGTCCAGCCATTTTGCAATGACTCGCAAAAAATTGGCGACCCTCTGCGGGCTTCGGCAAGCTAGCAAGCTGTGGACACGCTAGGGCAATTCGCCCTTTTCACCACGCACTACGAACCAAAGCAACACGCATCGCTGTCAGCACCTGCTGTCGCCATGTGCGTCGCTGCATAAGCAGGAATGACTGTCGACCATGGCGAAACGAGAGGAGCTAATTGTCGGCCTGGACATTGGCACCACCAAGGTGGCCTGTCTGGTGGGTGAGATCACCGACGATGGCGTGGATATTATTGGGGTGGGTACGCAGCCCTGTCATGGGCTGAAAAAAGGTGTCGTGGTCAACATCGACGCCACCGTCGCAGCAGTACAAAAAGCGGTCGAGGAAGCCGAGCACATGGCCGGGGTTGAGATCACCCAGGTCTATGCCGGTATCGCGGGCTCGCACATCAAGGCGTTTCACTCGGAAGGCGTGGTGGCGATTCGCGATCGCGAGGTGCGTCCAGGCGACATCGAGCGCGTGATCGAAGCCGCCAAGGCCGTCAACATCCCGCAAGATCGCGAGATCCTGCACGTGGTGCCACGAGAGTTCTCTATCGACAACCAAGACGGCATCAAAGAGCCGCTGGGCATGTCGGGCGTGCGACTAGAGGCCAAGGTCCACATCGTGACGGCGGCATCAGCGTCGGCGCAGAACATCGTCAAGTGCTGTACGCGCTGTAACCTGCAAGTGCAGGAGCTGGTGCTTGAGCCACTGGCGACGGCGGAGGCGGTGCTGACCAGCGACGAAAAAGAGCTGGGCGTGGCCGTACTCGACATCGGTGGCGGCACCAGCGATCTGGTGATCTACAACGAAGGCGCCCTGGTTCATACGTCGGTGCTGCCCGTCGGTGGTCATCAGCTGACCAACGACATCGCGGTCGGCCTACGCACCCCGATGAGCGAAGCCGAGCGCATCAAGCACAAACATGGCTGCGCTCTGTCCTCGCTGATCTCGGAAGACGAGATGATCGAGGTACCGTCGGTGGGTGGACGTCCGCCGCGTCTGATGCATCGCACGGTGCTGTCTGACATCCTGCAGCCTCGCGTCGACGAAATCTTCACCCTGGTCCGCGCAGAGATCGAGCGCTGCGGCCTGCAAGACATGCTCGCCTCGGGGCTGGTGGTCACAGGCGGCTCCACCATCCTGCAAGGGCTGCCCGAGCTGGCCGAGGAAGTCCTGGGGATGCCCGTGCGCCGTGGCATCCCGCAAGGCGTCGGCGGCCTTCACGAGGTCGTGCGCTCCCCGATCTACTCCACCGCCGTCGGCCTGGTGATCTACGGCGCCCGTCAGCAGGACGGCCTGTACATGCCTTCAAGTCGCGATGGCGCAGGCATGGGCCTACGCGGCGATCGTCGAAACAGCGGCATGTGGAAGCGTATGCGCTCCTGGTTCGCTGAAGTCTTCTAGGCCACCTTCCCCCC
>JAGNNG010000357.1 GCA_017990795.1 Deltaproteobacteria bacterium | reverse complement strand
CAAGCAGGACAGAGCGCGCCCTCAGGCCGCATCTATCTGGTCTTGGCCGGTCACCCCCACGCTCACCACGGCGACCCCGAGAGCGCGCACAGCCTAAGCCCGCTCGACCTGTGTCCCAAAGATGCGCAGCTGCACAACCCCGGCTTTACCGAGGTCACGCTGCTGGCCTTTACCTAGCCCAGCACGCAGCCGCCTTCTGACCGCCCCCTTCCGACGACAGCTGGACACAAAAAAAGCGACACCCGGACAAACCGTGGTGTCGCTTGTGCTATCGCGGGCTGAAAAAGCCCGCTTCCAGGCTAATTCTCGACGAAGGACTTTAGGCGCTTGGAGCGCGACGGGTGCCGCAGCTTGCGCAGGGCCTTGGCCTCGATCTGACGGATGCGCTCACGCGTGACCTCGAAGTCTTGGCCGACTTCTTCCAGCGTGTGATCCGAGCGCTCGCCGATGCCAAAGCGCATCCGCAGCACCTTCTCTTCGCGCGGCGTCAGCGTCGCCAGCACCTTGCGCGTCTGCTCGGCCAGGTTCATCGAGATCACCGCATCGGACGGCGAGATCACGCCCTTGTCCTCGATGAAGTCGCCCAGGTGCGAGTCTTCCTCTTCACCAATCGGCGTCTCCAGCGAGATCGGCTCTTTGGCAATCTTGAGGACCTTGCGCACCTTGTCGAGCGGCAGCTCCATCTTCTCGGCGATCTCTTCGGGCGTCGGCTCGCGCCCCAGCTCCTGCACCAGATAGCGCGAGGTGCGAATGAGCTTGTTGATCGTCTCGATCATATGCACCGGGATACGGATGGTGCGCGCCTGGTCGGCGATGGCGCGGGTGATGGCCTGCCGAATCCACCACGTCGCATAGGTCGAGAACTTATAGCCGCGCTTGTACTCAAACTTATCGACGGCCTTCATCAGACCGATGTTGCCTTCTTGGATCAGGTCCAAAAACTGCAGACCGCGGTTCGTATACTTCTTGGCAATCGACACCACCAGGCGAAGGTTGGCCTCGACGAGCTCGCTCTTGGCCTTTTCGGCCATGCGCTCGCCTTCGTGGATTTCCTTGTACGTGCGGCGCAGGTCATCGACCGACAGCTTGGCTTCTTCTTCGACGCGCTTGATCTTCTTTTTCGACTCAAGCATGCCGTGGGCGGCGCTCTCCAGCTCCTCGGAGGTAACGCCCAGCTTCTTGGTGATGGCCTTGGCCTTGGTGGCGTTGGCCTTCATCTCCTTGAGCGTCTTGGCCAGGTCCTTTTGGGACATGCCAACTTTGCGCTCAAGCTCCTCGATCTCGGCCTCGCCCTTTTCGATGCGCATGACCAGGCTCTTGAGCTTCTGGACGACGCGATCGATCTGCTTCTTGTTGATGCGCAGCTCCGACAGCTGCTCAAACATCTCCTGCTTGTTCTCGCTTACTTTGTCGCGGCCCTTTTTGCGCTTGGCATCAGCGGTCTTGGCCACGGGAGCGACCACCGGAGCAGGCACTGGCGTCTCGCCACCCTCGGCGCTGGCTGCTGCTGCGGCGGCGGCATTGGCTGCTGCTGCGGCGGCTGAAGCGGCGGCGGTCTCTTCGATGATCTTTTCGTTTTCGCGCTGCAGGCGGCGCACTTTGTCGATGATCTTGACGACCCGCTCGGTGTGCCACTCCTCGTCGAAGTCGGCATCTTCGTCGTCCAGATCGCGCACCACGTCTTTGACGCGAATCTTCTGCTTCTTGAGCTTTTCGCCCAGGTCCAAAATCTCTTCGACCGCAATCGACGAGTTCAGAACGACCTGCAGCACCCGCCGCTCGCCCTCTTCGATGCGCTTGGCAATCTCGACTTCGCCTTCGCGCGTCAGCAGCGAGACTGAGCCCATCTTGCGCAGGTACATACGCACCGGGTCGTTGGTCTTGCTGTAGCCGCCGTCAAACTCCTCTTCCTCGGCTTCCTCTTCCTTCTTCTCTTCCTCTTCAATCAGCTCGGGAACCTTCGGCACCGCAACCGGCACAGGAGCGACCTTCACGCTGTTTGCAGAGTCGACTACCTCGATGCCCTCATCGCCCAAGGTCGAAAGCCAGTCATCAATCTGATCGGACGAGACGACCTCGTCAGGCATATGGTCGTTCACGTCATCATAGGTCAGAAAGCCCTTGGCTTTCCCCATGGTGATGAGCTGCTGCTTGCGGCGCTCAGCATTGTCTCGGTTCATCGCGCAGTGTCTCCTGTGACGGCAAGGGCGGCAGTGGGAGCGCCCGGGCCCGGGGGTTCTCGGTGCCCTTTTTCCGTGTGGCGGTTTGAAAGTAGGTCCGCTCGTAAGAGCGTAAGTTCTTGGATACGTCCTAAAAGTTCAAGTTTGCTCGACTCTTGGCCGGCTTTATTCATGCGAACCAGCGCTTTTTGCAAGTCGATAACTTCACGCTGAATTGCTGAAACACGCAAATCTCGGCAGATTCTAAGTAGCTCAGCCTCGGGCTGCTCGATTCCTATGAATTTGCCTGACATCGCTACAGTGGCAACTGCGCGCTGCGCTTCCTGTGGGGCCAGCTCGATCAGCTTTTCGGTGCTAACGACTTCTCCGCTGCAGGCCAGGTCGCGCGCTTCACGCAATAGCTCCGACAAGATCGGGCTGTCTATGTAGCCTAGCGTCTCTTCCGGGAGCTGCGCCAGCAGCTGCGGGTGGTCGCCACACAGTGCCAGCAGGTTGCGCGCCGTCGTGGCCCCGGCCTGCTCCAGCGGACTTTTTTTCGCCGGCACACTGACCCGCTCGCGCTCATCCAGCGCAGGCGGCAGCTCTGAGCCCGGGTCTGAAACCGGCTCGAACCGACCTGCAGAAGCGTCGTAGCCGCCATGATCCGCATACGGGCGCGCCGACTGACCCTGACCCTGATACGAGCGTGGCGACTGGCCTTGCCCCGGGCCTGGTTGATACGTACGCCCCGCCTGACCTGGATACGAGCGCCCCGCCTGACCTTGCCCCTGACCTGGTTGATACGAGCGCGCCGAGTCTGGCCGAGGTTCATAGCTGCGCCCCGGCCCATCCCCCTGCCCTGCGCCGCCAAACGACCGTCCGCCGGGCGAAAAGGACCGCCGACCGCCTGGTCCATAGGGCGCTGCGGGCGGCGTCACCGGCTCATACGTCCCGGCTGCGGCCACCACGCTGCTAGAGGCCCCAGCGCCCACGCCCAGCTGCCGCCCTAGCTGCCGCAGGATCTGCGCCCCCGCCAACCCCAGCGAGCTGGCCAGCCGGTCCACATGCAGTTCCCGCACCGACTGGTTCTTCACCGCGGCAAGCAGCGGCATCACTTTCTCAAGCACCCGCGTCTTACCCGCCACGTTGTCGTGCTCAGCCAGCGCAATCGCCTCGTCCAGCACGTAGTCCAGCGCCGGGCGCGCGGTGCGGATGATGCGCTGCAGGGCCTCGGGGTTTCTTTGCGCGAA
>JAGNNG010000356.1 GCA_017990795.1 Deltaproteobacteria bacterium | reverse complement strand
CCACGGCACCAGTCGCGGACCGGGCTGCACCTCGGCGGTACGTAGCGGCGGGATCTTGGTCCAGTCGCTGACGACGACAGCAGAAGCCGAATCGCTTTGAATCGGGCGTGGCGTCGGTACCGGCGTCACAGGCGCCGGCGGCAGAGACACTGTCGGCGGAGCTGGCAGCGTCGGAATCACCGCTGGCCGCGGGCTAACCACCGGCCCCGAGACCATCGGCGGCGGCGGCAGCGTCGCAATCGGAGGCCCGCCTGCAGGTTCCGGTGCAGCGGGTAAAAGTGGCATCGACTCTGGCGTGAGCAGGCGCAGCGGCGGCAGCACAGTCCAGGGCAACAGCGGACGGGGCTGCTCCATGACCGCACCCAAAAATGACAAGCCATGGCTGCCCGAGCGCGCCGAGCGCACCATCTCTGGCATAAAGTCTTGCACCTCGGTGGCCGGGGCCTGGGTGCTCTCCATACGCGCGATAAAGTCATCCAGCGTCTGCACCGAGAAGTGCCAGCGATCCTCGTCGGGAATCGGCAGCTCCCCGCGCGCCAAGGTGCGTAGCACCAGCGTCTTTGCGTCACGCGGCAGCGCCTGCATATTGCGCCGAAACTGCGGGCTGTAGCGAAACCACTGCTCGACGTTGGAGATATACAGCGTCCGCACCACCATCTTGGCTTGGCGCAGCGCACTCGACAGGTTCACCAGCGTCGTCTCGCCGTGCAGATCGCCGACGTGCGCAATCACCCGATGCTGCTGCATCAAGCCGCGGATGTGCTGATACAGCGTCAGGTTCGACATCCAGGTCGCGCCACTGCCGCGCCGCATCACCTTGCGCTCCACCTGCAGGTGCGACAGCAGCATGCCGCGATAGCGCAGAAAGGTCGGCCACAGCTTCAGGCCCAGCGGTCCCCAGCGCTCGACCAGCGCGGCTTTGGCCACGGCGTCACGCTCCCCGGCCAGCAGCTGACACAGCGCCAGCGGCGTCGGAGCCTGCGGAATCAGAGCCGCATAAATCTTGTGCCACTGCACCACGTCACCGTCGATATCGGTCAGCAGCAACAGCTCGGCTTGAGCAACCGCCGCCAGCGTGTAGTTTTGGTCCGCCCCCACCCCGATATACGCCCCACCAATGCCGCGTAGCGCCTTGAAGAACAGGTCGTGGCGTCGCTCGTTGCTGCGCATAAAGTGGATGCGCACGTTGTACGGCTTCTCGTCGGGAAGCGCCTCTAGCATCGTCAGCTGGTCCGCAGTCAGCGACTGTGGCAACAGCGGTGCTGGCTGGGCGCTCACCGGCGCAGCCTCAAGGGGTGGCGCGGCTTGACCCATCGGACTGACCAACGTCAGCGCCAGCACCGTAACTGCACGCCACCGACCCCAGCACGCGAAGCGTACTGGCCGCGCCAGCCCAGGCCCCAGGCCCTGGGAGCGAGCAGTCTGCGGTGGCATAGAAAATCCCATCTTGGCACTAGGCTGCGGGTTAAATCATATTTGTTCTGTATTTCAACGCACATAAGATAAGAAAGATGAAGTCGTCGTCAGTCGGCGCCTTGCCCAAGCCGTGCAGGTCGTTGGGCCGGAGGTCGGCTGGGGATGCTCGTAGCACTGCGTGGACGCCGGACGCAGGGGTGCGGTATAGGACCACCGGCCATGTCACGTGTTGTGGAAGCTCGTTACGTAGACCCGCTTGATCACATCTGGCTTAGCGCCGCAGCCGAGCTAGGACTGCGCGTGCGCCGGTCCCCGCATGGATACGCCACCACCGACGGCAAAGGTGAGCTCGCGATCGCCCCGCCCGAGGAGCTGGACAGCGACGATTGCCTGGCCCAGATCATCTTGCACGAGCTGTGTCACGCGCTGGTCCAGGGGGAAGACAGCTTTCAAAAGCCCGACTGGGGTCTTAGCAACGACAGCGAAAGCGCCCAGTACCAAGGCGACACCGTGGCCGAGCAAGCGTGCCTGCGACTGCAAGCCGCCCTGCTGCGCCCGCACGGACTGCGGCGACTGCTGGCACCGACGACAGATTTTCGCTCGTTTTATGATGCGCTGCCGCGTGACCCGCTAAAGTCCGTGGCTGGCGATCCGGCGGTGCTGCTAGCCATCCGAGGCCTGTCGCTGGCCGCCCGTCCGCCGTATCGCCGCGTGCTACAGGATGCCCTACTGGCGACGGCCACGGTCGTGTCAGCCCTGTGCAAAGCGACGCAGCGGCAGAAAGAAGGCGCGGTGGTGTACGACGCCGCAGCAGCTCAAGGAGTGTCACCTTCGAGCGCACAGCTACCGTCGGTATGGCAGCTGCTCCCACTCGGCAAGCGTCACAAGAGCGGCCTGCCCTTAAGCGATGGCTTGCACAGCGCCCCACCAGGAGCCACCTGCGGCAGCTGCGCCTACGCCCAAAAGCCCGCGAGCGACCGGCGGAGTGCCACCTGGCGCTGCCAACGCACCGCCAACGACGATCGCAAGGGCCTGGTCATCGACCCCGAGGCCACCGGCTGCTCGCTGTATCAAGCGTCGCTCGACTGTCAGGAGTGCGGGGCGTGCTGTCGCCATGCCTACGACATCGTAGAAGTCAGTCGCAGCGAGCCGATGGTGACGCGCCAGCCTCAGCTAATCGAGCGCAAAGGCAAGCAGCTACGAATCCTGCGCGACCCCGAAAAGCAGCGCTGCGCCGCACTGTCCGGCCCCGAGCTAGGCCCGTTTGGCTGCACGGTCTACCACGATCGCCCCGCAACCTGCCGCGACTTTTCCTCCGGCACTTATCGCTGCCAGGATGCCCGGCGCCGCGTCGGCTGGGAAGGGTAAGCGATGCCAGCTAACAGCAGCGCTTGGGGCCATTGCTTATGCGCGTACATGCTTGGCCGCTCCCGTACGTCCATCAGTCAGGAGCACAGAACATGAGATCAGCTCGCACGGGTCTTTCAAGGCGAGGGCTGCTGCAGCTGTTGCCGCTAGGTGTGCTGGCACTCGGACGGCCCCGGCTGGGTCATGGCCAGGTCGCCACACCGCCGCGCGAGCCGCCTGCTGAGCGCATCATTCCCCTGGGTCCAGCGACGGTTCGCGAGCTACACGGTAGTGCGTGGGCGATCTCGCTGCCCCGCAAAGGCCAGCCCGCAGGAACGCAGCCGTCGCGGCGACCGCTGAAGGTGGGTGACAAGGTGACTGCGGGCGAGCAAGTGCAGACCGGTGCGCCCCCAGCAGCAGCCTCAATAGCGCCCGCAGAAGATCGCATCCAGCTGGTGTTCGCTGATCAGACGCAGCTACGGCTTGGTGCAGATACCCTGGTGACGCTGATGTCCGACGAGCGACGCTGCCTGCTCGGACGAGGCCGGGTGCTGGTGCAAGGCGACCGCTGGCTGGGTGGGCCGTCGGTGTGGCTGCAGCGGGTGGCCCTTTTGCCCGAAGGCCC
The DNA here is from genome assembly GCA_017990795.1 of Deltaproteobacteria bacterium. GTDB lineage: Bacteria > Myxococcota_A > Polyangia > Palsa-1104 > JAEUJZ01 > JAGNNG01. The sequence goes on along the minus strand of JAGNNG010000356.1, from coordinate 23 downwards.
CACCTAGCCAGTGGAGCCCCAGC